>JALOSP010000200.1 GCA_025458365.1 Hyphomonadaceae bacterium | reverse complement strand
ATCGAAGTGGCGCGCCCGGCCCAGGCTGCAGGTACAATCACCCAGCGTGTGGTGCCTTGCGTGTCGGGCGATCCCGGCACCAAGCGGGCCTCGCTGCGGGCGGTGATCGAGCAATGTTTCGACACGATCAAGAACGCGATCATTTTCTGTAACCGCAAGACTGACGTGGACATTGTGGCCAAGTCACTCGCCAAACACGGCTTTGATGCCGCACCGATCCATGGTGACCTGCAGCAGAGCCAGCGCACCGCGACTCTCGACCGGTTCCGCTCGGGCGAGTTGAAAATCCTCGTCGCCTCTGACGTGGCCGCACGCGGTCTCGACATCCCCGACGTGAGCCATGTGCTCAACTATGACGTGCCACGCAATGCCGACGACTATGTCCACCGGATCGGGCGTACGGGGCGGGCAGGGCGGCTGGGTGAGGCCTTCATGCTGGTCAGCCCTGAGGACCGGAAGAATCTCGCGGCTGTGGAAGCGCTGATCAAGACCAAGATCGAAATTGCCGACATCGCGGGCCTGCCGACCGAGAAAGTCGCCGAAGGCCGTGGTGGACGCGGCGAACGCAGCCGTCGCCCTGACGGGTCTCGCGACCCACGGACGTCGCGCGACGGTGCCCCGGCTCGTGGCGAACGGCCTGAACAGTCCGAGCGGGCCGAACCATCAGGACGGGCTGGTCGCGGCAGCCGCCCAAGACGCGGTGAGGCTGGAAGCGGTGAACCCGAATCAGCTGGCGTGTCGGTCCTGGATGTGATCGTGCCGGAAGCCAGGCCTGATATCGCCGGGTCAAACGGATTGGATGGCAGGCAGCGCGAATCACGTGAACCGCGCCGCAGCCGTCATCCGTCCCAGCGCGGTCGCGACAGCGGGGCACCGACCGGCGGCAGTTATCGCGATGAACCGCGTGACCGGTCGCGGCGCCGCGAGCGGGATGATGATGGCCCGCCAGTTCTGGCCTTTGGCGATTCGATGCCGGCCTTCATGTTGCCACGCTCCAAATAGGGGCTTGGCATCAGAGGCGACGGCACCAGTCTGCCTCCGAGATCAATTTGCGTTTTGATGGACTCGTCAAAACCGGAGAAAATTGATCAAAATCGAAGGTCTGGTGCACAACTTCGTTTCCGTCGAAACGAAACGTGCACTAAAGGTTGATCAGGGCTTGTATCGGCGCCGGGCTCACCGTCTTCACCTCGAACACGGCCTCGAACGCCTGACGCAGGGCTGCGTCTGCTTCGTCCATCGTAATCGGCAGGCCCAAATCCACCAGGCTGGTGACGCCCAGTCCAGGGGCCGCGATCCCGCACGGCACAATGCCGCCAAAATGGGCAAGGTCGGGTTCAACATTCAGGCTGATGCCGTGGAAACTGACCCAGCGACGGACACGCAGGCCGATGGCAGCGATCTTGTCCTCGCGCGCCGGGCCGCCGGGCAAAGTGCGGTCGACCCAAACACCGACCCGACCGTCACGCACCTCGCCGCGCACGTTGAAATGCTCCAGTGCGGCAATCACCCAGCTTTCGACCTGGCTCACGAAGGCGCGCAGATCTCGCCCGCGCAGTCGCAAATCGAGCATCAGATAGGCCACCCGCTGCCCCGGCCCGTGGTAGGTATATTGCCCGCCGCGACCGGTCTTGAACACCGGAAACCGGCCTGGCAGCAGAAGGTCGCCGTCACGTGCGCTGGTCCCTGCAGTATAGAGCGGTGGATGCTCCAGCAGCCAGACCAGTTCGGGTGCGGCCCCGCTGGCAATGGCTTCGGCGCGCTGTTCCATCACGTGCAAAGCGGTCTCGTAGTCACACTGGCCGGGTGAAACCTGCCACTCGACATCGGGCAGCCCGGTCAGGCGGCGTTCGGTCAACGGATCATCAACACTCATGGCGCCAATGTAGGAGCAACGTCACGCAAAAGCGAAATGGTTGGCGCATGTCCGAACACACAAAAAGCCAGATCAACAAGGTTGTCGTCGATATCGCCGTGCTGGTTGGCCGCTCGTCCCTGCCGATGCACCAGCTGTTGCGGATGGGCCGTGGGGCGGTGATCCCGCTGGCCGCCTCGCCGAACGATCCGGTCTGGATTCTTGCCAACAACCATCCCATCGCGCGCGGCGAAATCCAGCTCGATGACGACAAGATTTCGGTTCAGGTCGGTGAAGCCGCAGATGTGTTCGACTATCTGGCAGGCCCCTGATCAAGCCAATGATAAGCCCCTGTTGGGGCCTCGCACCACTTGGCCCCGACCGTTCACGCCACAAGGTGATGGCAGCCGCGTCAGTTCCCCAGGATCAGGCATTGCTTGGTGCCGCCGCCGGAGGTGATCTGGCCGCAAAGTGCGCGGGCTGCCGAGGCGGCAAGGCCGGTGAACCGCGCCCTGAAGAAAACGCCATCGCTGGTCTCGACCCGGCTGACTTCTCCACGGGCAAAGGACGGAGCAAACCGGCTGCCCTCCCGCAGGGCATCACGGGCATCGCGCTCGCTGCGATAGGCCCCGATCTGGACGCCGCTATTGCCACGCAGGGCAGCCATCCGGCGCTGGTTTTCAGCTTCGGCGGCGGCAGCTTCTTCGCGCTCACGGCGCTCGGCCAGTTGGCGCTCGCGCAGCGCGCGGGCTTGTTGTTCGGCCATCTCCCGCTGACGGGTCTCCCGCGCACGTTGCTCGGCCAGCTGCCGCTCACGCGCCTGGGCTTCGCGGGCAGCACGGGCGGCGGCCGCCTGACGGGCCTCGGCTGCATCGATGGCCGCAATCCTGGCGGCCTCACGGGCTGCAGCCTCGCGCCGCATTTGCTCGGTCAGTGCAAGCGCATCAGCCGGGAGACTGACAGTGGCGGTCATGACAGGCTCAGGCATGACCGCATCTGCGCCCGACTGTGGCTGCGATGCAGGGGCCTCAAGCGCGGCCAGCTGTATGGGCTCGGCGTCCCTGGGCTGATCCTGAACCGCACCATCGGCGCCCAAGGCCGGGGCCGCAGAATGTGTGGCGCCCGGTTCTTCATCCGGTACGGCGTCGGCGACCGGGAGGATACTGGTGTCGCCATTGAAGACGATCGCAGCCATCTGGACGGGTGCGACATTGCCTTCAGGCGGCTCGGAGGGGGCGGCCTCGCCAGGCATGGCGTCAGCCGGTTGCAGCCAGGGTTCGAGCGATGTGTCAGCCAGTCTGGTCGGGGCATCAGCCGGAGTGCCCGTGGCGGTGCTGTCAGCACCATCGGCCATGCCGGGCTGACCGGTTCCCGTGACGCCGGATACAGGAGCGCTCGGCGTCATCATCTCAGGGACTGTGAACGTGACAACCGGCGTTGATCGGATCGTTTCCGGCGCCGCGACTGCCATGGCAAATTGAACAGGCGCGCCGGGCGAGGCTTCGGCTGGCGGCTCCTCAGGTGCCACGATTTCAGCTGCCCCGGTTGCAGGTGCCCCGGTTGCAGATGCCCCGGTTGCAGATGCCCCGATTTCAGACGGGAAGGGCGAGACGGCGGCAGCTTCGGCCATTTGCACCATGGGTTCTGTCACCGCAGGCGCTTCTGCCATGGATTGCGCCGGGTCCGACCCGCGCAGCGCGACCGGACTGGCCGGTTCTGTGGGCAAAGCAGCTTGCTGGACCGGCGGGAAACTGGCCGCGAGTTGGAGGTCTGAAGCCCTGTTGGGCGGCGGGGCGGTATTGATTGCGGCTATCTCGACCGGCGCAGGGGTGGCAACAGTCTCTGTTGCTGCCAGCATCACAGGAACTTCGACCGGAGCAACAGCTGGTATCGCAGCCAGCATCACCGAAGCCACTGCAGGCTCGTCGCCATCCTCCTCACCCCCGGCTGGATTGATACCGGCCATTTCGGCTGCGCTCATCACCAGCGCGGGCTGGGTCGCCGTCGGGCGGGCCACCGGCAGATTGGCGGCAAAGGTGCGTGGTGGAGGCTGGACTGCTGCAAAAGTTGACGGTGGCTGCCAGCCACCAGGGCCGGCGGGCATGCTCATCGGCCGGTCTGCCCGGCCGAGCCCTGCAAGCACAACTGGTGTTGAGGGCTGGATGGCGACCGGGACTTCACTGGCCAGCGCCAGAAGGTCACCCGCGTCACGCCTGTCGTACAGGCCCACTGCTGCCGGGGCGGCCACATCCAGAACGTAGCGCCGCACGCCCAAGGCGTTGAAGCCGGTTTCAACCAGATTGGTGACTTCGGCATTGCGCGCCGCACTGGTCGCCCCGCCGAGCACGACGGTCACAAGGCGCTGATTGTCGC
>JALOSP010000199.1 GCA_025458365.1 Hyphomonadaceae bacterium | reverse complement strand
GCGTCCTTCAGGGCCTCCAGATCGGAAAGGCCGATCTTCTTGGCCAGTTCGTCGTCGATTGCGGTCTCGACCGCTTTTTGCACTTCGGTCACGGTGACATCGAAGGTTGCAGCCTTGCCTGCCAGCGTGGCCACGCCATAGGTCTCGGGGAAGGACACGTTCAGGACACGCTCTTCGCCCTTGACGACGCCGACCAGCTGATCTTCGAAGCCTGGAATGTAGTTGCCGGAGCCCAGCACCACGGTGGCATCATTGGCAGTGCCGCCTTCGAAGGCCTCCCCATCGATCTTGCCGATGAAATTGCAGACCACGGCATCGCCGGTTTCAGCCTTGCCGTCCTTGGCTTCGAAGCTCTGGCTCTGCTTGGCGATCTCGGCCAGCGCAGTGTCGAGATCGGCATCTGGAACCTCAGCAACCGGGCGGGTCAGCGTGATGGTCTTGATGTCCATGGTCTCGAACTCGGGCAGGATGTCGAGTTCGACATCGAACACGAGGTCAGCCTTGAGGTCGATCACGGCGGCCATGTCGGCCTGCAGCTTCACATCCGGTTGCGACGCCGGGCGGACCTTGTTGTCATTGACCGCCTTGTCCACACCGGACTGGACCAGTTCGTTGAGCATGTCGCCCATGATCGACTTGCCATACATCCGGCGCACATGGGCCACCGGCACCTTGCCGGGGCGGAAGCCCTTGATGGAGACTTGCGGCGCGAGTTCGCGGACTTTGGTGTCCAGCCGCTCGGTCAGGTCTGCAGTGGTGACCGTCACCCCATAGACGCGGGCGAGGCCTTCGGCGGATTTTTCGATGATCTGCATGATGTGTGTCCTGCGGTTGGGAGACCCGCCACCGCCGCCCTGCCCTGCACGGATGCCGTGCCGGACCAAAGGTCACACACGCGCCCGGGCGCAGGGAAAAGGCCATGTGCAGCGCGTTTCCTGTCAGGGGGCGGCGTATGGCACGGGTCGGCTGGTGTGTCCATGTTGGGTGGTGTGCACGAGTATGTGACGGGAACGGGCGCGCCAATGGGCAGGTGTGAATGCGCAGCGGGTGCTGCGCGCTCCTTCTTGGGAGCTGTGGGATTGTTCCCAGCTCGGCGTAGCCGAGATGCGAGCAGTGAGCGAGCCCGCCGCAGCGGCAGCAGCACCCAACCCGGTGCGCAGCACCGCAAGGCCAACCGGCCGCCCGAGCCAATGCGAGGAGCCAAGGGCGCGGATGCGCCCGCCCGGCGCTTGAGGATCAAAACACATGGTGCGGTTGAAGGGACTCGAACCCCCACGCCTCTCGGCGCCAGAACCTAAACCTGGTGCGTCTACCAATTCCGCCACAACCGCAGTTCTGCCGGTTCCCTGCCCTGTGGCCAGCGCGCGATCAAGGCCTAGCGCTGATACTGAAGCCGCAGACCGATGCCCGACAGGCTGTCATCGCGCGATCCATAATCGGCCAGCAGGCCAAACAGGCCGACCCGCCAGTTCTCGTCACGATACCAATTGGCGCCGAGGCTGAGCGAGCGATAGGTCTCACGCGTCGCGCCATCCAGTTCGACGGCTGTCAGGCGCGCTGCGACATCAAAAGCACCACCCGGCGCGCGTGGCACCACGGCATTGAAGCGCGCAGAGCCGAAGTCGAACGGCTTGGTCTCGCCGGTCAGCATCCAGCTTGCCTCGATCCAGCCGCCTGTGCGGGTCACGTCTGCGGTGGTCACGCTGTCCCAGTCGCGCCGTGTGGCTTCGGCCTTGATGGTCAGCGGGCCGCGCTGAATGGCAGTCTCGATGCCGGCAAACAGACTTTCGTCCACTAGCCCGGCGGACACTGCTGCCCCACGCTCGTAATTGCGGAATTCGGGCGCGAGCCGCAGGCTGAGTGAGCCTGCATCATCAGGACGGTGTTCGATCGCCCCGGATGCGCCGACATAGATCAGCCCATCGTCATTGCGCGCCTGCCAGCCGGTCCGCAGGCTGCCACGCCAACCGGCGTCGCCACCAAACTTGTCCTCGCGGTTCGGGAAGCCCTGCAGTCCGCCTTCCAGCCGCCAATTGCCGGATCGCCAGTCGGCGGCCAAGCCCACAGCCCGGCCGAAATCGGCGCTGGAGGCCGGCGAACGCTCGGCAAATGTGTAGACCGCGTCGGCAGTCTGGACTTCCATCGACAGGGCCGGGCGGATATGGCCGATCCGGGCCCGGAATTGCGGGCTGGCCGTCCAGGTGATGGCAACATCATCCCAACGCCAGGCGCCGTCTGCGATATCAAAATTGGCGCTATAGCTGATCTGCGTCGTGATCGCGCCATCAGCCCGCAAGCGCAGGCGTCTGCCGTCCACTGAATCCTCTCCTGCCCGCAAGTCACCCGAGGCGTGCATATCGGCCTGCGCGAGCATACCGGGCTTGAACCAGTCCGCGGCCACTGCGGTTGCGGGCGCAAGTACCAACCACCCTGATGCAAGGCACAACAGGAAACGCAAAGACATCGGGACTCTCGACGGAAAAGGTTTGTACATGGCCCAGTTCGCCCGACACAAATCTGTCGATCAACTGTCACATACCGCCTATGTGACGTTTTCATGTCAATACTGTGACAAATCCGACTTGAATGACAGCGGTTTCGAGGCGTGGCCAGCGCATGACTTACAAAGTCCCGTAATCGCCCTCCAGACCCAAGAGCGCGCGGCCTGCCTGTTCCCAGGTGCCCGGTGCCACCATGATGTGCTGGGTTGCCACATGCACGTCGCGAAACCGCCGCTCCAGCGGGCTGTCGGCATAGACCGACGTGCCACCGGCCAGATCATGCATGGTCCGCACCACCCTGGCTGCAGTGCGCACTGCATGGGTTGCCGCGAGCCTCAGGCCTGCCCGGTCGGTCAGGGTCAGTTCGCCCGCCGCCCGCGCATGGGCCCAGGCCCGCCCGGCTTCATCAAACAGGAAGGCTCTGGCGGCGCGCAGAGCAGCCTCTGCCTCGGCCAGCGCGGACTGTGTTCCTGCCTTGTGCGCCACAGGCTTGCGCGCCCCGACCTGCACCTTGGCGCCAGCCAGTTCCATCAAGTCGCCGATTGCACCGCGCGCGATGCCAAGCGTCACGCCCGCAATGCCCAAGGCAAGCAAGCCAAAGGCCGGGAACAGATAGAGCGGTCGTTCGATCCTGGGCCTGTCTTCAATCAGGGAGACCGTGCGCTCAAGCGGCACCAGCACGCCATCCACCGCCAGATCGCCGCTGCCAGTGCCCCGCATGCCCAGCGTATGCCAGGTGTCGATCAGGGTCACATCCGAGGCAGGAAACCACGCCATCCGCGTATCGGGCCGACCAGCGACAGTCAGGCGCGGCTTGCCGTCATCCCCAAGCACAAGAACACCGCCCAGCAGCCAGTCACAATTGGCAGAGCCGGAGCCCCAGGGCCAACGCCCGCTGACCCGCACTTGACCGCCCTCGACCCGAGCGGTGCCGCGAGGGGCAAACACGCCGCCCGTAATGACTTCAGGCGTGGTCCAGATCGCTCTGGCCTGATCGTCGGGCAGATAGGCTGCGTTGATCGCCGTGGTCGAGGCGATCATGGCGCACCACCCGGTCGCGCCATCAGCTTCACCCAAGGCCTCCAGAACGGCAACCATATCTGGCGGTGACAGTTCCTCACCACCATAGTCGCAAGGCAGCAACAGGCGCATGAAACCGGCTTTCGCCAGCATGGCCGCCAGGTCTGCAGGCAGGCGCCGGGCAGCCTCGCCCTCGGCGGCGCGTGCCGCAATCGTCGGAGCCAGTTCTCGCGCCTTGGCTAGAAGTCCGCTCATGCCCTTGCTCCGTCACAGTGTCAGAGGTGGGCAGCATGCAACAGGTTTGATGTCACGCATAGAGCGAAGCTGCCGCATCCAGCACAGCTTCGGCGTCCAGCCGGTAAGTCCGATAGAGATCGGGCAGATCGCCGGTCTGACCGAAGGTTTCCACACCCAGCGCTGCCAGTCTGTGGCCATGCACCGAACCGATCCATGACAGGGTCGAAGGCGCTCCATCCACCAATGTCACCAGCCGGGCATCGGGAGCCAGACCGGACAGCAACTGGCCAACATGACTTGCCTGCCCGCTGGCCCGCCAGTCGCGGTGCAGAACATCGGCCGAGGTGACAGCCAGCAGCCCCGCCTCCGGCACATCTTCGAGCAAGAGGGCATGGGCTTCGAGCGCCTCCGGTGCGAGCGCACCGGTGTAGATCACAGCAAGTTCGCACTGGGGTGCTGGCGGCACCAGCC
>JALOSP010000198.1 GCA_025458365.1 Hyphomonadaceae bacterium | reverse complement strand
CCAGCCTGAATGAAGAGATCAATGTCGCCCTCGACCAGGCGATTGAACTGTCGGCAGACCCTGCCATTGATTCCAAATTGACATCGCTCAAAGATCTGACCGACGATTATGTCGACGTTGCCCGCCAGGTTGCCACCGACCCGACGGCGGCCCAGCGCCGCAACACAATCGGTCCGGAAGTCTCAGAACTCTCGAACAGCATTTTCGAAGCCAGCCAGACCCGGCAGAATGAATTGGGGCCGGCAATGTCGGCTGCGCTGGACCGGGCCAGCCTTTCAGCCATGATCATGGTTGGGACCATCGTGCTGGTCGGTGCGGTATTCGCCTGGTTGCTGGCCAATATCATTGCCACGCCATTTGCCCGCACGACCGCAATGATGGAAGAAGTGGCCGCCGGCAAGATCGACCTTACTGTCGATGATACCGAGCGGCGCGACTGTGTGGGCCGCCTGCGCCGGGCCTTGCAAGTGTTCATCGTGAACGCACAGGAAGTGCGCCGGATGGAAACCGAACAGGAACTGCTGCGGGCCTCGGCGGAAGAACAGAAGCGGGCGGCCATGAATGAACTGGCCTCCAGCCTGGAAGCCAGTGTCGGTCAGGTGGTCGATATCGTCGCCTCGGCAGCGTCGGAGCTGGAAGCGACCTCGGAGACGCTCGCCCGCACCGCGCGTGACACCAGCGCCCATTCCAACGCCGTGGCCGAAAGCGCCAACACCTCGTCTGCCAATGTACAGACCGTGGCTTCTGCATCCGAAGAGATGAGCGCCTCGATCAGCGAGATCGCCCAGCAGGTGTCCACCGCTGCCGACATCGCCCGTCAGGCCGAACAGAAGGCCGCCACCACCAACGAGACCGTGCATGCCCTGTCGCGCGCCGCGGACAAGATCGGTCAGGTGGTCAGCCTGATTTCCGACATTGCCAGCCAGACCAACCTCCTGGCGCTCAACGCCACCATCGAGGCGGCGCGTGCAGGCGAGGCCGGCAAGGGCTTTGCTGTCGTGGCCTCAGAGGTGAAGAGCCTGGCCGAACAGACCGCCCGTGCCACTGACGAAATTTCGTCGCAGATCAACGAGGTTCAAGCCGCTACCAATGAGGCGGTGGCAGCGATCAGCGGGATCAGTGCGACCATCGGGGAGATCAACCACATCTCCACCGCGATCAGTGCGGCAGTCGAAGAACAGATGGCTGCTGTCTCGGAAATCACCCGCAACACCGCCGATGTGGCCGCTGGCACCGCCGAAGTCACCCAGTCCATCGGTCTGGTCCAGGCAGGCTCTGCCGAGACCGGCGCAGCGTCCGAACAGTCACTGGCCGCTGCCCGCGAACTGGGCCGTCAGGCAGAGCGTCTGCGGGAGGAAGTCGGCGGGTTCCTCGCCCGGGTCCGGGCGGCATAAGGCAGCACAAGCCGATCCACTCTCAGCACCGTCCGGCCACAGCCGGGCGGTGTTTTCATTTGCGGCCAAAGGAATTGCCGAGCGAGCGGCTGCGATGCAGCTTCACACTCTGTACCAGACCGAAACCGAACAGCATGGACATCATCACGCTGCCGCCATGGCTGAGGATCGGCAGCGCCTCGCCCACCACAGGCAACAGGCCCACAATCATGCCGGCATTGATCGCGACATAGATGAACAGCAACATGGTGATCCCGGCGGCCAGCATCTTGCCGAAGGTCTCGCGTGCCTGCATCGCAACCCGGACGCCGTAGCCCATGGCAACGGCGTACAGGCCCAGCACAAACAGGCCACCAACCATGCCGAACTCTTCCAGCAACATGGCCAGGATGAAATCGGTATGCCGTTCGGGCAGGAAATCGAGCTGGCTTTGGGTCCCTTGCATATAGCCGACGCCAAATAGACCACCCGACCCGATCGCAATCTTCGACTGGGTGATGTGATAACCGGTGCCCAGCGGATCGCGCGACGGGTCAAGGAAGTTGAACACCCGCTCCTTCTGGAACTCGCTCATGAAAAACAAGAAGCCGACCACGGCGCCCGCAACGCTGGTGACCCCGGCCGCAATGATCCAGCGCCACGCGAGCCCGGCCAGGATGATCAACGTTGCCCCAACGCCTACCACCATCAAAGCGGTGCCGAGGTCAGGCTGCCGCATGATCAAGGCTGCAGGCACGGCAACCATGACCAGCGGGATCAGATGCACGCCAAGACCGTCACGGCGCACGACCTGCAGATCGTTGTAATAGCGTGCAAGAGCCAGTGCCGTGGCAATCTTGGTGAACTCGGACGGCTGGATCTGGATGGGGCCGACCATCAACCAGCGCTGTGCCCCCATTGCCACCTTGCCAAACAGCTCCACCCCCACGAGCGCGACAACCGCCAGCAGGTAGGCAGGCCAGGCCAAGCCATACCAGAACCGCACATCAACCAGTGCGACCGCCACCATCATCGTGGCAAACACGCCGAACCGGACCATGTGGTTGAGCGCCCACGGCTGCCAGGCACCGCCTGCCGCACCATAGAGCAGCATCACGCCCATCGCCGCGATCATGGCGAACACGAACATCAAGCCCCAATCGAGCTGCTTCAGCTTGCTGCGCACCGTGTTGCTGACCGGCACATCCAGCGTGTCGAGCAAGCTCATGCCGGTTCTCCTGTGCCCGGCGGCTGGGTGCCAGCCGTGCGCAATGTGAAAGGAGCTTTGGCCGACGGGTCCTTGATCAGCGTGGCTTTCAGAATCTCGCGCGCACGTGGCGCTGCGGCCTTGGAGCCGCCACCGCCATGATCGACAATCACCACGCAACAGTATTTCGGATTGTCTGCCGGGGCATAACTGACAAACAACGCGTGGTCGCGCCTGTTCCACGGCAAGGCCGCATTGCTGATCACGCCGCGGGCCCGTTCGGCCATACTGATCCGGCGGACCTGGCTGGTGCCGGTCTTGCCAGCAATGATGACCCCCTCCAGCCCGATATCGGCGCGCGCGGTGCCCCCTGCCTCGTTCGTGACAGCGATCATCCCTTCATGCACCCGGTGCAAATGCTCGTAGGCGATGGGCAGACGTGCCGGTGGCGGGCGGCGGGCGCTGCCAGAGCCTTCGCGGATCAGCGTGGGCGTGACCGCCAGCCCCTCGGTCGCGATCCGGGCCGTCATCACGGCCAGTTGCAACGGCGTCGCCACCATCAGGCCCTGCCCGATGGAGACGTTGATGGAATCATAGACCGCCCATTCCTGCTTGCGTTTTTCCATCTTCCAGGCCGTGTCAGGCACATGGGCGGCCGACACGCCCGGCACGCCAATATCAAACGCGGTGCCAAATCCGAACTTGCGCGACGTCTCGGCCATCCGGTCGCCACCCAGCCTGCGGCCCATCTCGTAGAAATAGACATCGCACGAGACCTTGAGAGCATCATGCAGATTGACGCGGCCATGACCCCGGCGCGAGTGGCAGTGAAACCGGTTGCCGCCAATCGTGTAATGGCCGGGACAGTTCACGGTCTCCTCGCCATCCGTGATCCCATGTTCCAGTGCGGCAACCGCGGTCACCATCTTGTAGGTCGAGCCGGGCGGATAAATGCCGCGCACCGCCTTGTGGTAGAGCGGCCGGAACTCGTCATTCAGATAGGCCCGATAGTCAGCCCCGCCGATGCCATCGACAAACTTGTTGGGGTCATAACCGGGCGCCGACACCATGACGAGGATTTCGCCAGTGCGCACATCCATTACAATCGCAGACCCTGCCTCTGCCGGCTTGCCGTCATGCGGCAGGAACTGGTTATAGGCGATCTGCTGCAACTCGGCGTCCAGCGTCAGCACGAGCGGCTTGCCAGCAACGGATGCAAGCCGGGGGTCATCAACCTCGCGGAACACCCGGCCATGGGCGTTCACTTCCAACTTGGTCTGACCATGGGTGCCACGCAACGACGCTTCCTGCGACTTCTCCAGCCCCTCCTTGCCGACCCGCAGACCGGGATGGCGGGCCTGTGGATCGGTTTTGACGTCCTCGGCATTGGCTTTGCCGACATAACCCAGCACATGGGAAAACGCCGGACCGAGCGGGTAGTTGCGAGCCTCGCCCATCTCGGTGCGGACACCGGGAAAGGTGGCCGCATGCACACTGGCAGTGGAAAATGCTTCCCAGCTCAGATTGTTGGCGATCAGGGCTGGCATGTAGCGCGGGGTGACATTCGCATCGGACTTCACCCGGCTCAGCACCGACGGCGGCATGGCGAGAATTGCCCCCATGGAATCGATACTGGCCATGCCGCCGTCGGTGCTGA
>JALOSP010000197.1 GCA_025458365.1 Hyphomonadaceae bacterium | reverse complement strand
TGTTGATCCAGACGTGCTGGTCATGCGCCGAACGAAAATCGACAGACGCTTCCTGCAAGCCTCTGAAGTGCTCCTGGCAGTCGAGGTTGCTGACTCCTCCTTAGCTTTCGATCTAGGGTCCAAAGCCGGACTTTACGCCGCTGCTGGTGTCCCCGAACTCTGGGTGCTCGACCTGAACGGGCAGGAGACCTGGCTCCATCGTACACCGGCTGATGGAGCCTATACCGCCATCACACGCCAGGGCTTCGATGCGCCGCTCACGCCGCTCTGCGACCCGCAAGTGGCGATCAGGGTCGCCGGTTTGCTGGACTGAAGGCTCAATCTACCCCCGCGTCTCGCGCCGCGACAGAAACGCCAGGCGTTCGAACAATTGCACGTCCTGCTCGTTTTTCAGGAGCGCGCCGTGGAGCGGCGGGATCAGTTTGGTCGGGTTGTTTTCCTTGATGGCTTCAAGGTCGATGTCGTCGGACAGGAGCAGTTTCAGCCAGTCCAGCAGCTCGGAGGTGGACGGCTTCTTTTTCAGGCCGGGCACCTTGCGCATGTCGTAGAAGGTGGAGAGCGCTGTCGAGACCAGCCGCTTCTTGATCCCGGGGAAGTGGACCTCGATGATCTCCTTCATCGTCTCGTCATCGGGGAATTTGATGTAGTGGAAGAAGCAGCGGCGCAGGAAGGCGTCGGGCAGCTCCTTTTCGTTGTTCGAGGTGATGATCACGATCGGCCGCTGGGTCGCCTTCACCGTCTCACCGGTCTCGTAGACAAAGAATTCCATCCGGTCGAGTTCTTGCAGAAGGTCGTTGGGGAACTCGATATCGGCCTTGTCGATCTCGTCGATCAACAGCACGCAGCGCCCGCCGTGCTGGTTGGCATGGTCAAACGCCTCCCAGAGCTTGCCCTTCTTGATGTAATTCTTGACGTCCTTGACGCGCTCGTCGCCCAGCTGGCTGTCGCGCAGGCGCGAGACCGCATCATATTCATACAGGCCCTGCACCGCCTTGGTGGTGGACTTCACATGCCATTCGATCAGCGGCAGGCCGAGGCTTTTCGCGATCTCGATGGCCAGCACAGTCTTGCCGGTGCCGGGCTCCCCCTTCACCAGCAAAGGGCGTTCAAGCTTGATTGCGGCATTGACCGCCACGCGCAGATCGTCGGTGGCGACATAATTGTCCGAGCCGGTGAATTTCATGAGGTCGTGGTCCTGAGCAGTCTGTTTCTTGCTTTCGAACTATGGTTCCCCGGCGCCCGTGGCAAGTGGTTCAGGCTTTCAGCCGCCAGCCGGTGCGGAAAATCCACCAGATCGCCCCCATGCTGATCGCGGCCAGCCCGATCACGATGGCAAAACTGGCCACTGGCGACACGTCGGATGCCTCATAGAAGCACCAGCGGAACCCGCTGATCAGATACACAATCGGGTTGAATAGAGAGACCGTCTGCCAGAACGGCGGCAGCATGGAGATCGAATAGAAGGTGCCACCGAGAAAGGTCAGCGGGGTGAGGATTAACGCGGGCACGATATTCAGCCGCTCCCACGTCTCTGCCCAGATGCCGATGCAGAACCCGAACAGGCAGAATGCAAAGGCGGTGAGCGACAGGAAGACCAGCATGAGAAACGGATGGGCAATGGAATAGGGCACGAACAGGCGGGCCGTGGCAAGGATGACCAAGCCGATCAGCACCGACTTGGTGGCCGCTGCCCCGACATAGCCGGCCACAGCCTCAAATGCGGAGACAGGTGCCGAGAGCAGCTCGTAGATCGTGCCCGCCCACTTGGGCATGTGGATGCCAAACGAGGCGTTTGACACGCTTTCGGTCAGCACGGTGAGCATGATCAGGCCCGGCACGATGAAGGCGCCATAGCTCACCCCATCGATCTCGCGCATCTGGCTGCCGATGGCCGCGCCAAACACGATGAAATAGAGCGAGGTGGACAGAACCGGGGTCAGCAGGCTGCCGCCGATGGTGCGAAACCAGCGGGCCATCTCGAACTGGTAGATCGCCCTGACGGCGTGGAGATTGACAGTCATGCGGCAGCCTCATGCACCAGCGCCACGAAGATGTCTTCCAGCGAGCTTTCTTCGGTTTTCAGATCGGTAAAGCCGATCCCGGCGGCGTCCAGCGCCCGCAACAGGCTGGCAATCGCGTCCGGTTCGGCGCGTGAATCAAAGGTGCAGGTCAGGCTTGTGCCGTCGGGTCCCAGCAGTACGTCGCGGCCCGCCAGCGCTTCGGGCAGGGTGGCCAGTGGCCGGGACAGCGTCACCGTCACCTTGCGGCTGCCAAGCCGGGCCATCAGCGTGGCGGTCGGTTCCACAAGGATCAGCTCGCCCTTGGTGATCACCCCGATCCGGTCAGCCATTTCCTCGGCCTCCTCGATATAGTGGGTGGTCAGGATGATGGTGACGCCATTGTCCTTCAGGCGGCGCACCATGGCCCACATGTCGCGCCGCAATTCCACGTCCACGCCCGCCGTTGGTTCATCGAGGAACAGGATGGCCGGTTCGTGGGACAGGGCCTTGGCAATCATCACCCGGCGCTTCATGCCGCCGGACAGGGCCATGATCTTGCTGTCCTTCTTGTCCCACAAGGACAGATCGCGCAGCACCTGTTCGATATGCGCGTCATTGGCGGGCAGTCCAAACAGCCCGCGTGAAAACCGCACCGAATTCCACACTGTCTCGAAGGCATCGGTGTGCAATTCCTGCGGCACCAGCCCGATCCGGGTGCGGGTCTGGCGCCAGTGCCGGGCGGTGTCGAAGCCGTCGGCAGTGATCGAGCCGCCCGACGGGGTGACAATCCCGCAGATGATCGAGATCAATGTGGTCTTGCCCGCGCCATTGGGGCCGAGCAGGGCAAAAATCTCGCCGCGCGCAATGTCCAGATGGACAGGCTTCAGCGCGACCACGCCAGACTTGTAGGTCTTGGTGGTGCCACGGATGGACAGGATGGCGTCACTCATGCCCGGGGCTTTGCGGCGGCCAGCAAGGCGTCGTCAATTCCCATCGCCTTCACATTGGCCGGGCGTGCCATCACGCCAGCCAGATACGGCCCGAACGACGGGCGCATCGGCAGCGAGCCGAACCGTGTCGCAAAGCCCAGCGCCGATCCCAGATAGACGTCGGCGGCGCTAAAGCCAGTGTCCAGCACGAACTGCCGCCCGCTCAGGAACCCGTCGAGCGTGTCGGCCACCATGGTCTGGTTGCCACAGCCAAGCATTCCATTCTTGCCATGCGGCACCTCAATGCCCAGACCAGACAGGCCCATCGCCTGTTCCACCGGCCCGGCGGTATAGAACATCCAGCGCAAATACTCCCCGCGCTTGGGGTCGCTGGGGGCAGGGGCCAGACCCGCTTCGGGAAATGCATCGGCCAGATAGGCGATGACGGCAGCGGTTTCGGTGATGACTGTGTCGCCATGCTTGATCGCAGGCACCTTGCCCATCGGGTTGACCGCCAGATACTCGGCACTCTTCATGGTCGTGCCGTAGTCGAGCAGCACGGTCTCATAGGCCGTCCCCACTTCTTCGAGCATCCAGCGCACCATGCGGCCGCGCGACATCGGGTGGGTATAGAAGGTAAGGCTCATGGCAGGCTCCTGACGCAAACGGGGTGCGCTGAACGAAGCAGGAACGCACGGGTCGGGCAAGTCTCCGGTGCAGTCTTTCAATCGTGCCTTGAACAGTGCCTGCAAGAGTGCGATAGTCCAGTCCTTTCGGAGGATCTCATGGCCCACACCATTCTGGCCCAGACCACAGCCAGCGTTACCGAATTGAAGCGCAACCCGATGGGGACAGTCGCGGCGGGCGATGGGGCTGCCGTTGCCATCCTCAACCGGAACGAGCCGGCCTTCTATTGCCTCCCGCCGGGCGTCTATGAAGCCCTGCTCGACCGGATCGAGGATCTGGAGCTCAACGCGATTGCCGATGAACGCGCAGGCCAGACCGTGCATCCAGTCAGCCTCGATCAATTGTAACTCGCTATGGCCTGGCAGCTGGCCTTTCTCGATGAGGCGTTGAAGGAATGGCGCAAGCTGGATTCTGCGACCGCCAGCCAATTCAAGAAGAAGCTTGCCGAGCGGCTGGAAAACCCTAGACCAAATTGCGTTTTGACGGAATCGTCAAAACATAAGCAATTTGATCAAAATCAAGGGTCTGGAGCGCAACTTCGTTTCCGTGGAAACGAAACGCGCTCTAGGGTCCCTGCCTCACGGCTGCATGGCAGCAAGGAGCGCTACAAGATCAAGCTACGCAGTAGCGGATACCGGCTG
>JALOSP010000196.1 GCA_025458365.1 Hyphomonadaceae bacterium | reverse complement strand
TTCCTGTTCCCCGCTTTGTTTCGCTCAAGCGGGACGAGGTGTTCGGCAGGGCAGGCCCCGATGGCGACTATCCTGTCGTGACTGTATACCGCCAGCGCGGCCTGCCTTTGCGGGTGATTGCCGAGACAGAAACCTGGCGCCGGGTGGAGGACCCGTTCGGGCGCCGGGTCTGGATTGCCCACTTCATGCTGGCTGGCCGACCGACCGGGATGGTCGTGAACCGGAGCGGACTGACTGTGCCGCTGCGGCGCCGGCCGGACATGGAGGCGCATCAGCTGGTCAACCTGCAGCCGGGTGTCGTGGTCCGGATCAAGGAGTCGCGCGCGGGCTGGCGCCGGGTCGAGATCGACCGGTACCGTGGCTGGCTGCCAGTCGACAGCCTTTGGGGGCCCTGAACCGGCGCCCGCACCTGCCGGAAAAAGGCTTCTGCTGCTGGTGAGCCGACCGGACGAGCTTGTGACCTGCCGCTTGTAACACTCTGTCACTTGGCGTGAGGGGGCGTGACATGCTACCGCCCCGGCTAGATCAAGGAAGTGGTGCACAACTTCGTTTCCATGGAAGCGGATCCTGTCCCACTGAAGCGCTATCTGACAGCAGGGACCCATGCAGCCGAAACCCTCCTATACCTACGACGAATTGATCACCTGCGGCGAAGGCGGCCTGTTCGGACCGGCCAATGCGCAACTTCCGTTGCCCAACATGTTGATGATGGACCGCATCACGCTGATCAGCGATACGGGCGGCGAATACGGCAAGGGCGAAATCACCGCCGAACTGGACGTCCGGCCTGACCTTTGGTTTTTCGACTGCCATTTCAAGGGTGACCCGGTGATGCCAGGATGCCTCGGCCTGGATGCGATGTGGCAGCTGGTCGGATTTTTTCTGGGCTGGAGCGGTCTGCCGGGCAAAGGGCGCGCGCTGGGTGTCGGCGAGGTCAAGTTCACCGGCCAGGTCACCAATGACGTCAAGCTGGTCCAGTACCGGATCGAGATGAAACGGGTCTTCAAGTCCAAGCTGGTGCTTGGGGTTGCTGATGGCACGGTCGCCGCCGATGGCAAGGTGATCTACACTGCCAAGGACCTGCGGGTCGGATTGTTCAATCCGGAAAACTTGTAATTGCACCACCACTCCAAAGCAGGGTGTCGGGCATTGTCTGTGTGAATCGGGGGAAACATGCGTCGCGTTGTTGTAACAGGGATCGGGATTGTTTCGTCGATTGGCGCTGATGCCGCGGCTGTCACGGACAGCCTGCGCCATGCCCGGTCAGGTGTCGGTTTTGCCAGCGACTTTGCCAGCCACGGTTTCAAGTGCCAGGTGGCGGCGCGTCCACAGATCGACTGGACGGCCCATGTCGACCGTCGTGCCGCCCGGTTCCTGTCAGAAGGCATGGGCTGGGGCCAGATCGCCATGGAACAGGCAATCGCCGATTCAGGACTTGAAGCGGCTGAAGTCTCCCATGAGCGCACGGGCATCATCGCAGGCCAGGGCGGCCCGTCCACGGCTCTGATCGTGTCTGCAGCTGCAACCACCGAAGCCAATGGGTCGCCACGCCGGGTGGGACCGTTTGCCGTACCCAAGGCAATGAGTTCCGGCCTGTCGGCAGCGCTGGCTACGTGGTTCAAGATCCGGGGCGTCAATTATGCGATCAGCTCGGCCTGCGCGACCAGCGCCCACTGTATCGGCAATGCGTTCGAGACCATCGCCTGGGGCAAGCAGGATGTGATGTTTGCAGGCGGGGCCGAAGACCTCGACTGGACCATGTCGTTGCTGTTTGACGCCATGGGGGCGATGAGCACCAGCTACAATGAAACGCCTGCATCGGCATCGCGCCCCTATGACACAAGCCGCGACGGCTTTGTGATTGCCGGGGGTGCCGGGATGCTGGTCCTGGAGGAGTATGAGCGTGCCGTGGCGCGTGGAGCAAAAATCTACGCCGAGATTGTAGGCTATGGCGCCACATCCGATGGCCACGACATGGTGGCACCTTCCGGCGAAGGCGCGGTGCGATGCATGCAGCAGGCGATTTCCATGAGCGGCAACCGCCGGATCGACTATCTCAACCCGCATGGGACAGCCACGCCGGTTGGCGATCAGAAGGAAATGGGCGCGGTGCGCGAGGTGTTTGGTGATGCGGCCCCCGCCATTTCATCGACCAAGGCGCTGACCGGGCATTCACTGGGAGCTGCAGGCGTGCAGGAAGCGATCTACAGCTTGCTCATGCTGCAGAACGGCTTCCTCGCTGAAAGCGCCCACATTACCGATCTGGACCCTGTTTTCGAGGGTCTGCCAATCCTGAGGGCAAGAGCGGACCGACAGGTCGAGACTGCCTTGTCAAATTCATTCGGCTTTGGCGGCACCAACGCCAGCTTGATCTTTGCGCGGGTGTAAAGGGGCTCAACGCACGAAGACCCGGCCTTCGCGCCGGCATTGAACTTCGATGGCCTTGAGCGAATCGGTGAGCAGCAGCGGCATCAGTTCGTGGCCTTCGTCGCCCAGCTTGATCGATTGCAAGGCCAGCACCGTGATGCTGGTGACGAGGTTCGGGTCGCCGTCGAAGTCGCTGTCTGTCCCGTTGAAGTAGAGGCACAGCAGATTGGCCGCTCGGCCCAGATTGGTGGCATCACATGTGCCGGCCAAGCCGCGGATTTCATGAGCTGCATTCCAAACCGTGTCCCGCCACGGCAACTTGCGTTCACGGGCGGTGACCTGGATCAGCGCGATCAGACGCTCGACCTCGGCGCGGATTTCAGGCTTGATCAGTTCGACCGAAGCAGCAGCCTTCTGTCGGGCCATCGGCGTGATCAGGCGGGCAGCCGAACCGCCAACCTTGCGCTGAAGTGCCAGACTGGGAGGCAGAATCTGAACTGCTGCAAAGTCGCTGTCGGCGATCACGGCAGCTTGGGGCTGGGGCGGGGTCATGCGGCATCCTCGGTACTCGGCTGCAAGGCAGCCTGCGGCTGGACGCGATCAGCGTCTGATTTGCGGCGCCACGGGCCTTCATGGTCCTTCCCCTTGGTCCGGCGACGGCACGGCCCGACATAGGTGGCGGTTTTGACAAACGGGCGCGGGTTGTCGATCACTGCGACGATCCGGTCGAGCAAGGACTTGGCCGAAATCGGCTTGGCCAGGAGTTCGTTGATCCCTGCATCGCGTGCCGCGCGGACTTTCGAGCGTTCGGTATGGCCGGTCATCATGATGATCGGCACGAAGGGATGGGGGCTGTCAGGCGCCCGACGCACCATCTGGCAGAATTCGAGCCCATCGACTGGCGACATGTTGAGGTCGCAGATGATGAAATCAGGGATGCCATTCCGCATCACGTCGAGCGCATCAGCGCCATCGGCGGCCTCCTTGATCACACCGACCCCGATCCCGCGCAGGATCGCGACCACAATCGTCCGCATGTGGGCATTGTCATCGACGACGAGGGCGTGAAGGGAATTGAGACCAGCCATGTCCTGCCAGAAAGTGGGCGCACCGTGCCAGAAACGGGGCGTATTCCACCCCAACGCCGCTCAAACTACGCTCGAATGCGTTAGCGATCAGTGAACCATGCTGGAACCATCGTCTGTGCTGTGTGTGGCGGTCGCCGGCGGCACGTCATCGCCTGACCCGTCGAACCGGCGCCGCATTGCCGCCATCCGCGCAAGGATCCGCCCGCCTGCGGCCAGCTCGCGATCCAGGCAGGCCATCGTTGCTGAGAGTTCCGGACCGTCCTGCAGCCAGCAGGCTTCGCACAGCCGCAAGATCCTGGTCAGCCCGGCCACTCGGACGGCCCCGCTCGCACCCGTGCTCGCGATGCCTGCGGCAACCAGCACCCAACCGGCAGTGCGGGCGCGGCGTGCAATACGTCTGGCCTGCTCGCGCGGTCGACCGCGCTCTGCCATCAGGATGGAGGTCCACGAGGCCCGTCGCGCTTCGAGCGCATCGAACCGGGCGATGATGATTTCGAACAACCGGTCGCGTGGCGGCTGACCCAGATCGATCGCTGCGGCGGCTTCCAGCATCTGCCGGTCCAGCTCGGCATCCAATCGGTACAGCAAACGATCCGGCGTCATGCCTGCAGCAGCACAGTCTGCCAGCGGCACGCCAGCCCGGTCGCACACCGCACGCAGGCTGACATCCTCAAACAGAGCTTCGGCTGCCAGATCCAGCGCAGCTGCCATCAGCCTGCAAGTGATGTCCTCTTTCGCCATGACCTCAAACCTAGTGCCGTTCAGGCCCGCGACAACTGCCGGGCGCGGTCTACGGCTGCTTCAATGGCGCTG
>JALOSP010000195.1 GCA_025458365.1 Hyphomonadaceae bacterium | reverse complement strand
GACGAACGATGGCGCTCCTGTCGCTGGTGTTTGCGGCTACATGGTTTTCGTCAACAGCCCTTGCGGCGCATTTGCCTGGGTTGCTTGTAGCTGCCGGTGCCAGCCCAGCTGTCGCGCTGACTGCGGCTGCGCTCGTGGGGCCGGCTCAGGTGATGGCGCGACTTGCAGAACGGGTCTGGCTCCAAAGGCTCCACCCGCTGGGGCCTGCCCGCCTCGCAACCCTTGCTCATCCAGTAGGCGCCTTGATCCTGGCGGGACTGCATGGCGCCGGAGCGGTTATCTTTGCTGTTCTGCATGGCGCAGGCAACGGCGCTCTCACGGTCGCCAAGGGTACGCTCCCGCTGGCGCTGTTCGGACCTGTTGGATATGGCCTGCGTCAGGGCTGGCTTTCAGCACCCGCCAAGGCTTTCCAGGCCCTCGCCCCACTGCTCTTCGGATGGGCGCTTGCTGCCTGGGGTGCCGGCGCGTTGTGGATCACGGCAACCATGCACATGGTTGCAGTTGCGGCCTTGATGGCTATCTCTCGGAGCGCGTGACCGGCCCCGGAATGACGACTCCAACCGCTTGAGACCCGAACCGACATCCAGGTACCACGATGTTCTACCAGTTCCCTGCCAAGACCTATGCAACTGCCCGCCAGGCTTACGAGCGACCTTATGAGACTGCGATCATGGCGCGGGCCGGTGAAACCGTGGTTCCAAAGACCGACAATCCGCCCGAGACCGACTTCATGGGCTGGACCTGGTGCCGGGCGGCGGATGGCCGTGAGGGTTGGGTTCCGGATGCGTGGTGCGAGGTCGAAACCGGAGGCTGGCGCCTGCGGCGTGACTTCGACGCCATGGAGCTCAGCGTTTCTGCCGGTGAGCGCTTGCGGCTGATCCACAGCGAAAGCGGATTTGTATTCGTCGAGACCGCCGGCGGGGTCACCGGCTGGCTGCCCGACGCTGTGCTGGAACGCGCCGACTGATCGTGGCGACGGGTCAGGAACCCGGCACCGCCGTATCTGAGGGCCTCTCGCCCAAGGGCTGCATCAGACGCAGGAGATAGCCATCAGGATCCTGGACCAGGAACTGGAGCTGGCCATGCTCGATGGCATTTTCGCGGTACCAGGCTTCGTGAAGCGGCTCGAACAGCGGCCAGCCTGCAGCCTCCAGAGTGCCGGCGAGCGCCTGGGCATCGGCCACTTCGATCTGAAAATTGACGCCACGGCCAAATGGCCGGACCAGCGGGCCGGTCTGCCAACCGTCGCCTGCTGTCTCCAGCATCAGCTGCGCCCCGGCCAGATCCAGATAGGCGAACCCCTCCTCGAGACGCTGGAAGCGCACCGCGAAGCCCAGCAAGTCCACGTAGAACTCCAGCGAGGCAGACAGGTCACGGCAAGTGAGTTCGGGAACCAAGGGCGCCCACATTGGTCCGCTTCTCCGGGTTTCATTCATTCCGCCACTCCGTGAGCCGGTCCGCGATGCCAGTCCTGCGGCAGCAGGCCGATCCGCCGCGCCAGCGGGCTTGTCAGCCGCCCGTCACCATATTCACCGGACAGTACAGCCGGGGACAGGGCGTCAGCATAGGTCTCTACAAAGTCCCCGATCGGGCCATCACCCCAAAGATCGAGCAGCTCGGCAATCCGGCTCATGCTGGCCAATGTGATGGTGGCATTGAACTTCTCTGGCGCGCCGGCCCGGGCGGCAGCTGCCTCGATCCCTTCCGCCATCACCATCATGCCGCGAAAGAAGCCATGCCTGCGCAGTGCGGCGACGGCTACGCCCACGTGATCCCGGTGGCTGAAACCGGCCGGCCCCAGCTGCCCCTGCTCAAGCCGGTCCAGCAGGTTGAAAAAGTCCTCATCCATGACGTTCTCCTTTCTCACCGATTTGGTGGCTGTCGGCGGCCGTGAGATCCAGCTCGTAGACCGCCTTGATCTGGTCGATCTTGGCTAGTGTCCGGGGGGAGAAAGGTGCCTTGCCTTCGAAAGCGTGGAGAGCCATCGCCACGACCAGTTCGGCCATGGAAACATCCAGATACTCGGCGGTAGCCTTGAGCACCTTGATGATGCGCTTCTCGAGCCGCAGCCCGGTCTGAACCCGTTCGATGACTTTCATGCCAGGCCATTAGCATGTTGGTACCAAGGTACCAATCTTGCAATTCTAAACGATCCGAGGAATGGACGCTTGACAGCGCCTCGGGTCGCATCCAGTTAGTAAGGACGTTTACAATATGGAGGGCGGCGTGAGCGCAGTCAGTATCGAAATCCAGGCGCCGATGGCGGCTATCATCGAGGTGTACCGGCGCGTTGAGGCGTGGCCGCAATGGGATCCTGAAGTACTGGCTGCCAATCTTCCGGCCGGACTGACCGCAGGTGCAACGGGATGGCTCAGGCCGCGGGCCGGCCCATTGGCATCGATCACTGTGACCCGGTCAGGCCCAGACTGCTTTGACGTTGAGAGTCGGTTGCCTCTGTGCCGGATGGCTTTCGGGCACAGGCTGGAGGCCACCCCGGCCGGGACCCGAGTGACCCATGATGTGCGGTTTGCAGGCTTGCTGGCGCCGCTGTTCCGGCTGCTGATCGGCCGCGGGATCGTCGCCTCGATGCCAGGCACGCTGGCGGGGCTGAAGCGCCACGTCGAAGCAGGCGCAGGCTTGATGGTGGCCTGACCATGGCAGCGGACATTAATGGCGTGAACTGGTTGGCCGCATCGGCGTTCCCCGGTCCGCAAGCCAGTCCAGGCTTCCGGTTCTGGCGTAGCTTTATGGTCTGGCAGCGGGGCCTCAATGAAACCCTGCGACCACACGATCTGACCCAGCCCCAATTTGCCCTGCTTGCGACCATCGCCTGGCTGACGCAGTCCTCTGTTGCAGGTGGTCCGGTGCCCGCCTTGTCCCAGCAGGCTCTTGCAGACTTTCTCGGACTGGAGCGGATGCATGTGTCGCAGGTTCTGGCCAGACTGGAGGGTGCCGGGCTGATCAGTCGCACGCAGCCGATGCAGGATCGCCGCGCCAAAGGCCTGGCCGTCACGGCAGCGGGCACACAGCGGCTCACCGCGGCCCTGCCGGTGGTCGAGGCTTATGATCGCGCCTTCTTTGAAGCAGCGACTGGCCCGGTACCAGGATAGCATCGCAGGCCCAACACGACAGCTTGGCGTGAAATGTCCTGTTTCTGGCGTGTCCCGGCATTTCAGCTCGCCTGTCATGGGGCTATCGGGACCCAGGCAGCGGACGCTGCGTCTTGGAGGCCTCCCATGCTGACCGGTTCCCTGACCGCCCTTCTCGTCATCGATGCACAGGAGTCGTTCAGGCACCGCCCCTATTTCCATGAACAGTCACTCACCCCCTATCTGGACCGGCAGCAGGCATTGATCGACGGCGCCCGACAAGCCGGCATCCCGGTGATCCAGATCCTGCACATCGAGGCAGACGGTGTGTTCAGCGAAGCATCCGGTCTGGTACGGACGCTCGAGCCCCTGGAGCTCACGCCTGATGTCGTATTCCGAAAGTCACGGCACAGTGCACTGGTGGGCAGCGGGCTGGACGTCTGGCTGGTCCATAATGGCATCCGGCGGCTGATCATCTCGGGTATCCGCACCGAGCAGTGCTGCGAGACCACCACCCGACATGCGTCGGATCTTGGCTATGAGGTCGACTTCTGCAGCGAGGCCACGGCCACTTTCCCGATGACCGATGCAATTGGTCGCGATTGGAGCGGTTCGGAGATCAGAGCCCGCACAGAGCTGGTCCTGGCTGACCGCTTCGCCAGGATCGTAACTGTCCGAGAGGCGCTTGCCTCGCCACGCCCGGCCAGCGCGCCATGACCCAGCCGCCCGAACCATCCCTGCCAGCCTCACAGCAGACCCATGTCATCGTAGTGGTGCCGCCGCGGGTGCTGCTGCTGGACATTGCCGGACCGATCGAGGTGCTGCGGGTGGCAGGTCAGATGGACGCGGGCGTGGCCTATCGGATCAGCTTTGTTGCACCCGACCCCGACCTTGTCAGTTCGGTTGGTCTGACGCTCGGGTGCCTGGAGCCGCTGCCCGACCATATCAGCGAAGGTGCGATTGTGCTGGTCCCAGGTTCTGCAGACTCGGATCCGGCTGATTGCGGGCGCTGTTCAGCTGAGGCGGAGCAGGAGGCGCGGATTGTGGCCTGGTTGCGCCAGGTTGTGCAGCCCGGAATACGCCTGATCACAATCTGCTCCGGCGCCCTGTTGGCCGGGCGGGCAGGCCTGCTCGACGGGCATAGCTGCACCACACACCATGAGAGCATCGCGGAGTTGC
>JALOSP010000194.1 GCA_025458365.1 Hyphomonadaceae bacterium | reverse complement strand
GTCGCGGACTTTCACGATCGTCACGAGCCCGCCCATCGGGATGTAGCCGTGCGGACCCGGCGCCCCGACCATGGGGACCGAGTTGTCAGGCACTGGCATGTGGCCTGCCGCGACATGTTCTCCATGGTCGCCCATCCCGTCGGCACCCATGATCATGGCACCGGGTACCAAGTCTTGCACCCGGGCCTCGAGATCTGCGGGATCAATACCGATCACATTGGGCAAGCCGTGACCCATCTGGTTCATTAGATGGTGAAGCATGTGACAGTGCATGGCCCAGTCGCCGACATAGTCGGCATCGAACTCGACCGTGCGGGTCGTCCCGACCGGAACAAGGACGGTGGTCTCGGGCCATTGGCCGGCCTCGGGAATAACCCCACCGTCGGTTTCGACCACGCGCCAGGAATAGCCGTGGATGTGCATGGGGTGATGGTTCTGCATGCCCAGATTGGCAAATCGGATGCGCACCTTCTGACCGGTGCGGGCCACCAGCGGAGCGGTGGCTGGAAACACTTTTCCATTGAGTGTGAAGATGTTGAAGTCGGTCATTTCCGAAGGGTCGGGCCGACGCGCGCCGGGGCGTATCTTCCATTCATGGATCAGGAGCGCGAAGTCGCGGTCTGCCGGGCGCTGCGGTCTACGCCTTGGATGCCTTGGATGGATGATGAAGAGCCCCGTGAGGCCCAGGCCCATCTGCACCATCTCGTCGTGGTGGGCATGGAACATGAGTGTTCCATGCTGGACCAGCGGAAACTCATAGACCCAGGTCTCGCCCGGGGGGATGTTGGGCTGGGAAAGACCGCCCACGCCGTCCATGCCCGAGGGCAGGATGAAGCCGTGCCAGTGGACAGAGGTCGGCGCGCGCAGCCGGTTCGTGACATAGATCCGCACCCTGTCTCCCTCGACAGCCTCGATGGCCGCACCGGAGCCGACGCCGTTGAAGCCCCACACCCGCGCGGTCAGGCCCGCCATGAAAGTGTGGTCGAACTCGTCGATGATCAGTTCGAAAATCTTGACTCCATCGCGCACAATGAAGGGCAACTTGGTGCCATTGGGCACTTCGGTCGGCTGATAGTCGATGCCCGGTCGGCCCGGCGCGTAGCGGCCCGGATGGGGCACGCTGGTTGCATGGGCGCCACGTGCCTCTGCCATCTTTGGCAAGGCTGGCAGCAGCAAGGCCCCGGCTGCAAAAGCTTGCGTCACCCTGCGTCGGGACACTGGCGCGCTGGTCGGCCTGCCCAAGTGTGAGGTCCAGGGTGTAGCAGTCGGGATGATATTCGGTCGCGTGGTCATGTCAGTGTCCGGGGTCGGGGCTGTTCGGCTGAGTGGACGGGGTCTCGCCTAAAGCGACAGGCTCCCTTCAGAAGGAGATCGAGGGCGGCATGGGCTTGCCACCACAGACGGGTTGCCTCGATCGCACCCTGGCCGGTTGCGAGCCTGGCCCGCTTTGCCGCGAGAAGCTCGAAGATGCCGACTTGCATGGCGTTGAAATCGAGTTGCGTGCCGGCGAATACCTCTTGGGACAGGGGCATCAGTGTCTCGCGATAGTCGAGCGCCATGCCCCTGGCCGATTCCGCCCGGATTGCGGTCTCGCGCGCCATTGCCCCGATCTCTGCATCAACCGCTTCAAGCTGCGCTGCGTTCATCGCGCCAATGCTGTCGATGCGCAGGCGTTCTGCGCTACCAAGACCAAACAGTGGCAGAACGAGGCCTACACCCAGACCGGATTTCCACTCGCCGCCATCACGTTCCCGCTCACCTTCCAATGCCAAGCCGGGCAGCCAGGATGATAGCAGGCCAGCCCCGCGCAGCGCGCGCGAAGCCTCGAGCGCAGCGACTGCCTGGGTGCGGTCTAGGCTTGTGGCCAGCACCCGTGCGGCTATGCCATCCACGATGACTGGCTCACTAGGCGGCGGAGCAAGTCTGCGGGCAGGCGTCCAGCTGTCCGCCAGTGTTGCTGGCAGGCCCATGGCTGCATTGACGCGCTCTCGTGTTGCGCGTGCCTCGGTCTCAGCCGCACGGCGCCGCAGGCTGACTTCGGCGGCAAACAGGCGCTCCCGATCCAGCTCGACCCTAGCGCTATTGCCGGCTGCATGGATGGCTTCAGCGGCGACCAAAGCGGCCTGCGCCGTGGCATCGGCCTGCTGCATCAGATCAAGTTGCTGACTGGCGGCGATATGATCGATCATGGCTGCGCGCGCTGCACCTGCAACGAGGATTGCCTGCCCTACGGCCCGCGCCTTGGCTGCCTCCCACCCCGCACGCGACGCTTGCCGGCGTGCTGGCAGCGTAAGGAGGCTCATCAAATCAATCCCGAACACCTGCTTGAGCACATCCGGTTCGTTATGCTCCGGCACCAGCCGAGCGAGCGAGAGCGTCGGGTTGGCGGGCAAGCTTCCTGCGAGAAAGTCTGCCCGTGCCACGCCCAATTCGCCAAACACAGCCGCGATCCGGGGATTGCCCGAAACCGCCACCCGGGCGGCTGCTTCAGGCGTCAATGGCTCGGCAAACAGCGCTTGAAGGCGTTGCGCCCGAGCTGTGGCCTCATCGTGTCCCGATCTCGGGGCTGCGCCGACGGCGTCCCGCACTCGGGTTTCAACAGCGGTCTGCTCGCCTGAGGGCAAGCTTGCGCAGCCGCCAAGTGTCGAGAGAGCCACCAGCGCCAAAAAGGTTGATCGCAGGGAAAACTGCATCAGGTGAGGTCCCATCCATGTCCGTCACCTGTTTAGACGCAGCCTTTATCCCGATCCCTCGCCCCAACCGGATTCATGTTTGCAAAGTCTGTCGCAACCGGGCTTTGGCGCGGGCGATGCGGGTTTCGACAGCCTTGGTGGTCATACCGAGCAGTTGGGCTGCCTCTTTCTGCGAGACGCCATCGAGGGCGCACAGGATCAACGGCGCCTTCAATCCGTCCGGCAAGGTCGCAATGGCGGCATCCAGCGCAGCCAGACGGATGTCTTCGCCATTGGCTTCGTCGTTCACCTCAAGGCAGCGTTGCTCGTCGCCGAGGGGTGCGGCGGTGTAGAAAAAGGCCCTCACCGCCCTCCGACGCGACCAGTCGCGACATGCGTTGAGTGTTGCGCGGCGCAAAAAGGCGCTGCCAGAGTGAGACGAACACCCCTTGCGCCACATCATCGGCCTCCCCGGCAGCCCCAGTCCAGCGCCGCGCAATTTGATGGACCGGCTTTTCCAATATCCGCATCAAGGCCGAGAACGCTGTCCGGTCGCCCGTCGCCGCAGCGCGCGCAAGAGCATGGATGTCTGCAATGCTGTCCGGGCCGGCCATTGAAGACGACCGATCAGTTGGCTGAAGGCGCGTGGGCCCTCTCGGTGGCAGCGCCATCACTGGCTTCTGCCTTGGAGCCGGCAGCCAGGAGTGCGGCGCGCACTTCGGCGTCGAACGTGGTTTGCTGCTCGGGGGTCAGGATCGCGCGCATGTCGAACACATGTTCCACCGTCGCTTTTTGCAGGGCGCCCATAGCCATGTGGAAGTGGTCGATGGCGGCCTGTACTTCTGGCGTGTAGCTCTTGCCCGCAGTGATGGCGTCGGCAAGTTCGCGATTGGCGGCCCGCATTTCGGCCTCAAGCCGGGCCTTCTCGCTGGCAAAGGCACGCTCGATGGCATGCAGTCGGGCGTCCTGGTCCGGGGCCAGATCGAGCGTCCGGTGCAAACGATCATGCAGACTTTCAGCTGCTGGCGGCGCAGCCCTGCTGTGCAGCCATGCCCCGGCCATACCTGCGCTGGTCGCGACCACGACCAAAGCCGTGGCGACAGCGATCACCCGCCCGATGCGTAGCCCGCTCATCCGCCAAGCACCGTTGATGGCGAGGACACGGCAACTGGAACAAGCCAAGGCTCGAAACCGCTGGCCGCCGGTGCAGCCATACTGATGGCCGTGGTGCCATAACCCGCCAATGCGGCGACAACCACACCAAGTGCCGCCAGGGCCAGCAATGCGTTCCAACCTGGCAACGTCACGGAAACCTGCCCGCCAACCAGAACAGGCAACACACCCGCGACCCTGGATGTCGCTGCGTGTTTCCCGTTGGCCAGACGGGTCCAGAATCGGCGCTCGAAGTCGGGAGCCGTGCGGGTCGTGGAAGCCAGACGCTTCAGGAGATCATCAATCGGATCGCTCGGCATGGGCAAGGCCTTTTTGGCGCGGTGAAGTGCTCACACATTGCCAGACGCAGCGTCGAGGCCAATCCCTCGCCACAGCGGCCATGAACATGATGTCAGTGCGATTCCAGTTCGGTCAGGATTGGGCAGTCGGGTCGATCATCACCGGCACAACAGGCTGCCAGAGACTGCAAGGTCTCGGCCATGGCCTGCAATCCGACGATCCGTTGCTCCAGCGCCGCAACATGATGAAGGGCCAGACGCTTTACATCAGCGCTTTGGCGCGAGCGGTCTGACCACAAAGCCAGCAGCTCGCGGATGTCGGCGATCGAGAATCCGAGGTCACGGGCACGACGGATAAACCGCAGGACATGAACGTCGGCGTCATCGTAGTCGCGGTATCCGTTGGCGGCCCGTCCAGCCTTCGCGACCAGCCCGATGGCTTCATAATGGCGGACCATCTTGGCCGAGACGCCACTTGCACGAGCTGCTTCACCGATGTTCATGGATGAGTCCCCGAACTGGTCGCGAACTTCGGCGCCTGAATGAATTGCAGGCGCAAGGCATTGGCAACCACGCAGAGGCTTGAAGCCGCCATGGCGCCAGCCGCAAGGATTGGAGAGAGCAAAGGCCCCCCGAACGGCCACAAGATGCCAGCAGCAACTGGTATCAGCGCGGCGTTGTAACCAAACGCCCAAAACAGATTCTGGCGGATGTTTGCCAGTGCATGGCGCGACACGACGATGGCGGTGACCAACCCCTTGAGGCTCCCTGACATCAGCACGACATCAGCCGTATCGATTGCCACATCGGTGCCGGTTCCGACAGCAAGGCCAACATCAGCCGCCGCCAGGGCTGGCGCATCATTGACACCATCTCCGACAAACGCCGTTGCACCGAACTGCCGCTTGAGGGCATTGATCGCGTCGACTTTTCCGGCGGGGGCGACATCTGCAATGACGTGATCGATCCCGACAGCGCGAGCAACAGCCTGGGCTGGACCAATTGCATCCCCGGAAATCATCGCGACCTTGAGGCCAAGCTCGTGAAGGGCTGCAATTGCTGCTGCGGAGGTGGGTTTCACCGGGTCGGAAACTGCGAACACCGCTGCCTGCACGCCATCGAGAGCGACATGGATATCGCCCTTGCCCGCCTGCCGCAGTGCCGCCGCTGCCACTTCCAGGCCCGCCAGCGCCACGCCGCGCTCGCTCATCAACCGACTGTTTCCAATCAGGACTGCGACCCCTGCCACCACTGCTTCGACGCCGCCTCCCGTGATGGATCTGAAGTCGGTCACATCAGGTATTGGGCCCTCGGGTACAGCCGCCACCACGGCGCGCGCGACCGGGTGTTCGGAACGGGATTCTGCGGATGCTACGAGGCGCAGAACGTGATCACGGTCAAATCCCGTGGCGACATGAAAGTCAGAAAGGACCGGTCGTCCCTCGGTAATTGTCCCTGTCTTGTCGAGCGCTACGACCTTCACACCCTGTAGAGTTTGCAAGGCGTCACCGCGCGCAAACAGCACACCCAATTCGGCAGCACGACCGGTGGCGACCATCACGGATGTCGGGGTGGCCAATCCCATGGCGCATGGGCAGGCGATTATCAGGACCGCAACGGCATTGATAACGGCGAATGCGCGGGCTTCTGCGGGCCCGAACGCTAGCCAAATCGCCAGCGTCATGACGGCCAAAGCCAGGACACCGGGAACGAACCAGCCCGTCACGCGATCAACCATCGCCTGGATCGGCAGTTTGGCTGCTTGTGCATCCTCTACCATCCGCACAATCTGGGACAGCACGCTGGCGTCGCCGACAGACGTGGCTTGGATCACTAGAGCACCGGTCTGGTTGATGGTGCCTCCCGTGACGATCGACCCGATTACTTTCTCATTTGGAATGGGTTCTCCGGTAATCATCGATTCATCGACATAGCTCGACCCATCGACCACGACGCCGTCAGCTGCGACACGTTCGCCCGGGCGGACTTCGACCAAGTCTCCGGATTGCAGGGCTGTGATGGCAACCTCTTCTACACCGCTGCCCCGTCGCACGCGAGCAGTGCGTGGCTGCAGACCAATCAGGCGGCGGATAGCCAGCGACGTCCGCCCTTTCGCCAGCGCTTCCAGCCACCTGCCTAAGAGCACCAGCGTGACGATCACTGCTGCTGCTTCGAAGTAGATATTCGCTGACCCGGCAGGCAACGCTTGACGGAAGAGCAGCGCAATCATGGAGTAGCTCCAGGCTGCAAGCGTCCCGACGGCAACCAGTGCATTCATCTCGGGAGCGCGACGCCAGAGCGCAGGAAGACCGGCACGGTAGAACCGCAGTCCGGGTCCGAACAAGACTGCGGTCGCCAGAATGGCTTGGATCCATCGCGAACCCTGCATACTGATCGTGGCATGGATCCAGTCATGAAATGCGGGGATCAAGTGGCTGCCCATCTCGAGCACGACGATTGGCGCAGACAGAAATGCGGCGACCGAAGCGGCGCGTGCCAGCGCCTCCTGTTCCCCCGGCATGACCCGCGCATGATCATGGCCCGCGTGGGCGGGCCCACTGCTGTCATGATGCGCACCAATGGGCGGCTGATGATTCCCGGATGGCGCAATGGTTGCTGCGCCGTGTTCCGTATGGCGGTGAGCAGACCCAATCGGCAGGTCAGCCACCCGATACCCTGCACGCGAGACGGCATCGCTCAAAAGAACTGGGTCGGCGGTCCCGGTTACACGCGCTTTGTGTGTCAGCATGTTGACCGACGCGGTGTTGACGCCGGGGACAGCCTCGAGAGCTTTCTGAACCCGACTTGCGCAGGACGCACAGCTCATGCCTTCGATCTGCAAATCGACATGGCCATTCTGCGTGACGTCGTCCAGAATCAAGGCTTCAAAACCTGCCGCCTCGACGGCTGAGACTAATTCTTGCGGCGGCACTGTCGGCCCCGCTGTGACACAGCCAATACCGGCAGACTGGTCGATCTCGACGTCAGTCACCCCCGATACCGCACTCAGAGCCGTTCGCACCGTCTGAGTGCATTGACCGCATTTGAGGCCGCCCAGCTGCAGTTTGATCAGCTTGGTCGGCGCGCTCTTGGTGCCAATGGTCTGTTGCATAATCAGGCTCCGCGATCGGGAAAGCCGTCATCGATTCCCGTGCGTCTGCTCGCTTGCACCTTCCCATAATGGCAAGGTCAAGCATGCTGTGCGGCAGGTCGGGTTCGCGCGAGTTCCCTCACAAAGCTCCTGATTGATG
>JALOSP010000193.1 GCA_025458365.1 Hyphomonadaceae bacterium | reverse complement strand
GGTCAAAATCGTGATCCTTTTGATGACTACGAGGATGAGGACGAGTTCCTGACCTTCGACGCGCGCGACGAGCAGGCCACCTCGAACCGCGGGCCTTTGATCATCGCCGGTGTGGTGGTGCTCCTGTTCCTGTTTGCAATGGTGGCCTGGACGCTGATGTCAGGCAGGGCACCCGAGGCGCCGTCCACAGAGATCGCCGCAAACGAGACGGTGGTCGAAGACGTGACGGCCACCGATCCATCGAGCGACCCCAGTCTGCTGGACCTGGAGCCGGCCGCGCCCGACCTTGAACTAGAGCCGATCGAAGGGGCCGAAGACCCCTTGCTGGCAGAATCGGAAACGGCTGCCCCCGCTCCGGCGCCTGCGCCTGCGCCTGCTCCAGCGCGCGCACCGGCGCCTGCACCGGCGGCCACGCGCCCGGCACCGCCAGCACCGAAGCCCGCCACCGCAGCACCGCGCCCCGCACCTGCTCGCACTGCCGAAGCCCCGGTCCAACGGCCAACAGCCAGCACCGCAGCGCCGGCACCGGCCCCGACCCGCACCGCAGCGGCCACCGCCCCCGCACCGCGCCCGGCCCCGCCAGCGCCTGCTCCAGCCGCAGAGGAACCAGCACCAGCTGCTGCAGCTGGCGGGTATCAGGCGCAATTGGGTTCATTCCAGACCCGGCAGGCGGCCGAATCGCAACTGGCGCGCTATCGCGCTGACGGTCTGGTGGGGACGGTCAGTGTTGTGTCGGCCAATCTGGGTGCCCGCGGCACCTGGTACAGGATCAGAGCCACCGGCTTTGCCGACCGTGGCGAGGCCCAGGAGTTCTGTGGCAAGGCCACTGCTGCCGGAGCGCCTTGCATCGCAACGTCCAACTAAGCATTTCATGCTTGGGTGCAGCCCGGTCAGTGCACGCGCACTGGCCGGGTTTTTTCTGTCTGGAAAGAAGTGGAGACATCGATGGCACTGGCGTGCATCGTGGACGTGGCAGGTGAGCGGCTGAGCGCTGACGAAAAGGCGTTTTTCCGGGCGACGGACCCATGGGCCTTCATCCTGTTCGGCAGATCCTGCGTCAGCCCGGACCAGATGCGCGCGCTGACCGATGAAATGCGCGAAGCCGTCGGCCGTGACGCTTTGATCTTCATCGACCAGGAAGGTGGCCGTGTTCAGCGCCTGAAGCCACCGGTCTGGCCGCAATTTCCGCCCTGTCTCGATCTGCGGATCGAGGGCGCCCATTCGGTGATCGGCAACCGGGCATTCTCAAGCGATCCCGATATTGTGGCAGCGCTCGGCAGGGCTGCGATTGCCGGGCTGCACGCTGGCGGTGTGGCCAGTGTGATCAAGCACGTGCCCGGACACGGCAGGGCACTGGCTGACAGCCACCACGGGCTGCCCGTGCTGGACACCGGCCTGCAGGGCCTGGCCCACGACTTCGCCCCGTTTGCGGCACTGGCCGATGCGCCGATGGCGATGACCGCCCACATCGTCTACGAGGCACTGGACGCTGAAAACCCGGCGACACTGTCAGCCACCGTGATCCACGACCTGGTGCGTGGCCGGTTCGGGTTTGACGGCTTGCTGATGACCGATGACATCTCCATGAAGGCCTTGACCGGCACCAGCCCGGCAAAGGCCTGGGCGGCGATCAGTGCGGGCTGCGATGTGGCCATGTTGTGCAATGCGACACTGGAGGACCGGCTGGCCTTCGTTGCTGCCTGCCCGGAGCTGTCCGGCAAAGGCCTGGAACGGGCGCAGGCCGCCGAAGCCGTGGCCCGCAAGCCCGCCATCGAGATCGATATCGAGGCAGCCTGGGCGCGGTTTGGCGCGTTGACCGGTCATGACCGGAAAACTGCTCTGTCACTCGGCTACGACCCGACCGAGAACCGCTGATCCCCGGCGCCAAGTCGCGCCAGGCGGCACACGGCAGGTCCACTTCCCTCGACCCGAAAGAATCGCCATAGCTTCTTTCCATGGCTGCAGCTGACGAGATCCTCGAAACCGCCCTGCGCGAGGTCCGTGACGAGACCACGGCCGACACCACCTGGGTCGTCGATCTGGATGGCTATGAAGGCCCGCTACATGTGCTGCTGGAGCTGGCGCGCACGCAAAAGGTGGACTTGCGGCGGATCTCGATCCTGGCGCTGGCCGAGCAGTATCTGGCCTATGTGGCGCGGCTGCGCGCCACACGGATCGATCTGGCCGCCGACTATCTGGTGATGGCGGCGTGGCTGGCCTATCTGAAGTCCCGACTGTTGCTGCCGCGCACCGAGCGCAGTGGCGATGAACCCGAGCCAGAGCAACTGGCCGCCGACCTGGCCTGGCGGCTGCGCAGGCTGGATGCCATGCGGGCTGCGGGTCGCGCACTGGAGGAGCTGCCCCGCGCGGGGCTGGATACTCATGTGCGCGGCGCGCCGGAAGACCTGGCCGTGACCGAGATCCCGCTGTGGTCGGCGGACTTGTATGACCTGCTCGGCGCCTATGCGCGACAGCGGACACGGACCATCGAGACCCGCCACACAGTCAAGCCCTGGCCAGTCTGGCCGATCGACGAGGCCAGGACCGTGCTACGCGAGAAACTTCCACCACAGGGCGACTGGATCGATCTGGGCTCGCTGTCGCCCGCCAGCACCCTGTTCAAGGGGGAAGCACCCAGCGCGGCATCGCGCTATGCCAGCCTGGTGTCAGCCAGCCTGGAACTGGCCAAGCAAGGCGAAATTGACATCCGCCAGCTGGCGATGTTTGCACCACTACTGGTCCGCAAGACCGATGACCGCCAGGAGCAGCAGCCATGACCGATGGCTATGGCGAAACCACCGAGGACATTGCACGCGCTGTCAGCCGGATGGCACGCAATCCGGCCCCGCTTGATCTGGCCGATCAGGCCGACAGGCTGGTCGACCCGGTTCCGGATGCCGACCGGATGGTCGAAGCCCTGCTGTTTGCCAGTGCCGAGCCTGTCAAGGCGCTGGCCCTTGCCGCCCGGCTGCCAGAGGGCACCGATGTGGGCGGGGCGCTTGCCCGGTTGAAACGGCGCCATGCCGGACGTGGCGTGCGGCTGGTGGAAGTGGCTGGTGGCTGGATGTTCCAGACAGCGCCGGACCTGGCCCATCTGATGGAGGAACGCCGGGAAGAGCCGCGCAAATTGTCGGCAGCCGCGCTGGAGACCCTGTCGATCATCGCCTACCATCAACCCTGCACCCGTGCCGAGATCGAGGCGGTGCGCGGGGTCGGCGTGGGCCGCGGCACCCTTGACCTGTTGATGGAGATTGGCTGGGTCCGCCCCGGCGTGCGCCGCCGCAGCCCTGGCAAGCCTTTGACCTACCGCACGACCGATGGCTTCCTGACCCATTTCAATCTGGCAAGCCTTGACGACCTGCCCGGCAAGGCGGACCTGCAGGCACAGGGGCTGCTGGATCCCCGCCTGCCACCGGATTTCGACGTGCCGCGCCCCTCGCTTGCTGCAGACAGCGATGGCGAGGACGAGAGCGGGATGCCCGAAGAAGCCAGTCTGTTCAGTGAGGACTTTCTGGGCTGAGCCGGGCGGCGGGCTTCAGCACGGGCAGCGTATTGTGATGCGGGCTGCGCCTTGTTGGTGCCAACATCCTGTGGCAAAGCACGCTGACGCCGGGCCGCCTTGCGGCCAGGAACCGGTATCAATCAGGAGTTCGCCATGCAGGTGGGACCAGTTCAAATTCTTCTCGTGCTCGTGCTTGTGGTCCTGCTGTTCGGGCGCGGCAAGCTGTCGGGCCTGATGACCGATCTGGCACAAGGCATCAAGGGCTTCCGCAAGGGCCTCCAGGACGAGGATCCCAACGCCCCGCCGAAGGTCGATGAAGCCAAGACCATCGAGGTCAATGTGACCAACAAGGAAACCACCGGCTCCTGACCGTCATGGCCGGCACGATCTGGCCTGTGGGGTGACTGATGTTTCCTGATGTCGGCATGAGTGAAATGGTCCTGATCGGACTGCTGGCCCTGCTGGTTGTGGGGCCAAAGGATTTGCCGTTGCTGATGCGCAAGGCCGGCCGGTTCATGAACAAGGTCCGGATGATGGCATCGGAGTTCCGGGCGAGCTTTGACGATCTGGCCCGCCAGGCCGAACTCGACGAGTTGCGCAAGGAAGTCGAGGCGCTGCGCACCGGCTCGGGGCTGCAGGACATCCACGAAGAACTGAAAAAGCCCGCAGCGCCTGCCATGGCCCCGCCCAGTCCCGAACTTCTGGCCCAGAAGCAGGCGATCCTGGCCAAGGAGGCCGTCAGTGCCGAAACCATCGGAGCAGGCGCTCCGCTGGTCGAGCCGGTTTCAGTTGGTGCAGCGCCAGACGTGGTGATGCCAGCAAAACCAAAGCGCAGGCGTGTGACCAAACCGGCGGCACCCAAACCGGCTTCATCCAAGGCTGCCTCATGACGCTGCCGGCGAACCACGAAGAAATCGAGAAGGCCCGGCTGGATGGCGAGGAGGCCGCCATCGAGGCGACGCGCGCGCCGCTGATGGATCATCTGATCGAATTGCGGAACCGGCTGTTCATCTGCATCGTGGCCGTGTCAGCCGCCTTCGTGCTGTGTTTCGTGTTCTGGCAGCCGATCTTCGAAGTGCTGCGGGTGCCCTATGAAGAAGCGGTGATTGCCGTGAAGGGGCGCGAGGCACTGGCCCAGGCCACATTGATCTCGACAGGCCCGCTGGAGGTGACCCTGACCCAGATCCGGGTGGCGCTGTTCGGTGCCATCTGTCTGGCTTTCCCGGTGCTGGCATTCCAGCTCTACCGTTTTGTGGCGCCGGGCCTGTACAGCCACGAGAAGGGTGCGTTCACGCCATTCCTGATCGCCGGGCCGATCCTGTTCACGATGGGCGCCCTGATGGCCTATTTCATCGTGATGCCATTCCTGATGCAATTTGCCCTCAATCAGGAAGTCAATGCAACCGACGGCGGGGTCGGCATCGCCTATCAAGGGCGGATCTCCGAATATGCAGACACGATCACCACCCTGATCCTGGCCTTCGGGGCGTGCTTCCAGCTGCCGGTGATTCAGGTGATTTTGGGCCGGGCGGGGATAGTGTCTTCGCAGGCGTGGTTCAACGGCGGCAAGTATGCGATTGTCGGCATCTTCGTGCTGGCAGCTTTTCTGACCCCGCCGGATATCGTCAGCCAGGTCGTGCTGGGTGTGCCGATGGTGGTCCTCTACTATGTCGGGGCAGGGATTGTCCGGCTGATCGAAAAGCGCCAAGACAAGGAGAATCCGGCGGTTTGAGGCCGGGGACCTGAGCAGGGATGGCGCGGTGAGTGTTCTGAGATCCACAGCCTCGACAGATGACGCCCGCGCGCAATCGAACCGCGCCGCGATGCAAGCCCTTGTCGATGACTTGCGCATGGAAGTTGCAAAGGCAGGTCTGGGCGGCCCCCAGCCCGCCCGTGACAAGCACACCGCGCGCGGCAAGCTCCTGCCGCGCGAAAGGGTGGAGCGTCTGCTCGACCCCGGCACGCCATTTC
>JALOSP010000192.1 GCA_025458365.1 Hyphomonadaceae bacterium | reverse complement strand
GTCTGCGAGACTGCGGCGAACCGCTCGAAATCCCCAAAGTAGCGGATGCCTGCGATGGCGCCGCCCAGTGTCGGCAAGGCCACGCCGAGGAAGGTGAATACCTTGGACAGGTCCTTGAACAGATGACCATCCACTTGGCCCAATGCCTCGGCCAGTGCCATGCACAGATACAGGCTGACCGACACCACCGCGATCTGGAACAGACGCTCGGACGCCATGTCCTGTTTGTGATGGACCTGTGTGAGGCGGCGCGCCTTGTCACGGTGATAGTCCCGCTGGACTGTGACGTGGCTGTCCAGCAGGTCGCGCAGGGTGGTGCGCAGATAGTCCGCCGTGATCGTGGCCTGTGGCAGCCCGGCTTCCCGCAGCGCGTGGCGTGCATAGTGTTCCGGCCAGGATGTGGGAGTGCCCGCAGGCCATCGGCCCGGAGCCCGCGCCGCCCCCAGGGCCAGCAGCAGGTGGCCGTGGCGCAGATATTCCGCCACCCGCCGGGTCTCGAACCAGCGACCATGCCAGCGCCGTGCCTGTCCGATCGAAGTCAGCGCCAGGATGGCCGAGAGCAGCACCAGTTCGGCCAGCGCAAATGGCCATTTCCAGCTGGTGTCCACGATTGGCAGATAGGCGATCCCGCCCACAATCGCCGCCGCCGACAGCACGAAACTGATCACCATGCCGCCACGATAGCAGTCCGACAGCCGCGAGGAGATGGCATCGGCCCAATGATGACGGCGTGAGACTGCATCGGCCACGCTGGCCGGTGACACTGAATCGGCGCCCGTGGTGTCGGCGGCCATGTTGTCAGGCCTCGCATAGATCTGGTGCAGGCTGCGCCAGGGCCTGCCGTCACCGCCAAACAGTGCCTCGATCCGGCGGTAGGCGTGCCACACAGGGTCGCTGCGGTCACGCCAGCGGCTGGCATCCAGGGCCGCGACACCCTCGACAGTGGCGGCATGCGGCTTGTTGTGCCCGTGCCCGCTGCTGTGCCCGCCACCGTGCGCGCCGGCAGGATCGGCCAGCGGCAGCAAGGCACCACGCACCAGCCGCGCCACCCGCGTGTCGCGCCCGTCCAGATCGGGCGGCAGGCAGACGGTTTGCAAGGCCTCCGGCGCATCCAGCACCCGCCAGTTCTCGGGGTCATGCGCATTGATCCAGATCACAGCCCCGCCATGCGCCAGCACAGTTGCAATTGTGTGGCCGGTGCCACCCTGGAAGCTGGTGCGGGCGCCATCCCAGACTGCAATCAGCACGTCACACTGTTCTGCCAGCAGGCGCCCGGCCAGCGCGATCCGCGCGCTGCAATCTGCCCGGAATGCATCGGTCAAAACCCTGTCGGCGGGCGCCGACAGCATGTCCTTGAACGCTGCTTCGATGGATGCATCATCATCGGCCAGTGCAAACAGCCTGGCGCTCGGATAGAGCGCCTCGATGGCCCTGGCGCGGGCTTCCACGGCCGGATCGGCGGGCACCTGGCCGGCCAGCAGCGCATCGGCATCGGCCCGTGTGGCAGGTTGTGCGTTGATCGCCAGATTGAGCCGGGCTCCAAAGGGCAGGGGTGCCACCAGCTCCCAGCCACGGGTCAGCGCTTCTTCTGCTGCCATTTGGTCTGTGCCATCGGCCAGCAGCGTGTGCAGCCGCACCGGTGCGAACGGTCTGCCGAACGGCGGCGTCAATCTGCCGGTTTCAGCCTGCAGCCGGTCCAACAGCGCACGGAACACGGTTTCGATCCGAGCCCGATTGGCGGCATAGACCGGATGACCGGAGCGGTGGCCGGTGACCCCGATCGACAGACGCACGGCTGGCGGGTCTGGCGCCACAACCGGCCCGTTGGGTTGGGTGCCAGCCACAGTGCAAGCCGTTACTGGACGCGTTCACTGGTCGGAGGAGGCCGGTCCATGCCGCCGGGCGGTGGCGGCGGTGGCGGTGGAGGAGGCGAAGGGGCAGGGCACCAGGTGGGCAGGTTGCGGCCTGCAGCGACCAGCTCGGCGCACTTGATCTGCACCCCTTCAGGGGTCGCAGGCTTGATGACGCAGCCCGGCAGGACGGCCAGAGCGCCAAGCGCGAGGATCATGTGCCGGAACTTGATCATCGTGCGCCCCTGTTGTCTGACCGGTATTCACCTAAACAAATCCGATCGAGCTTAGCAAGGCGCGAAATCGCGGCGTGTTTCTCAAGGTTACAAGAAACGGGTCGGTGTAGAGTTGCGCCAGGCCGGCATCGCCTGCCCCATGGGCCGCTTCAAGTGCGTCCAACGCAGCGTCCGGTTCGCCCCATTGGGCCAGAACCTGCGCCTTCTGATAGTTCGCGCTGTCGCCGCTGGTGGCCTGCAAGGCATTGAATGCGGCGCGTGCGGCCTCCCTGTTTCCCAGTTTCCAATCGGCGATGGCCAGACCCTGTTGCTTGAACATGTCGCTCGGTTCGGCAGCCCAAGCCTCACGCGCTTCGGGCCAGCGGTCGAGGCCTGCCAGCGCCTGTGCCCGAAAGGCCTGGATCACCGATGCGGCCGGATTGAGCGCCAAGGCCCGGTCCAGTTCCTCCAGCGCCCGTGCATTGTCCCCGGCGATCATCGAAACCGTTCCCGCCACCCGGAAGGCATAGGGATTGAGCGGATCAAGCACCAGCGCACGGGTGATATCCTCCCGCGCAGCCGTGGGCCGGCCCGTGCGCGCGTTGAAGACGGCGCTGGCCATCAGCACGTCGGCATCGCCGGGGGCCAGTGTCCGGGCCCGGTCAAATGCGTCACGGGCTGCCTTCACGTCCAGCACCTGGTTGAACAGCACCCAGCCCAGCGTGGCATAGCCTGCCGGATAGCCGGGGGCGAGGCTGATCGCAGTGCGGGCCGCGCCAATTGCGGCATCGCGGTTGGAGCGCATCGCAGCCCCGTCGCCTGCTTGCGAGGCCAGCACCGAAAGGGTGCGCGCCCGCCAGGCATGGGCGGCAGCATAGCCTGGATCCTTGGCGATGGCCGCATCGAACCAGGCCAGGGCCTGCCGGTCGGTGTCGATGCTGGCTGCCCTGCCCAGCGCTTCGCGCCCGTGCAGGAAATCCTCGAACGCAGCCACATTGGCCGATCCACCCGGCGTGCTGGGTGCCCCGGCAGGGGCAGGCGATGTGGTCTCCCCACCCGACGGGTCGGGCCCGCCGATCCGGGCGGCCAGTGCGGTGGCCACCATGCCTGCAATCTCGCTCTGGACGGCAAACACGTCAGCCAGCGAGCGCTCGAAGGTCTCTGACCATTTGGTCAGTCCGGCGCGGGCGTCAATCAGATCAGCGGCCACCCGGATCGTGTCCCCAGCCTTGGCGACCGAGCCTTGCAACACAAAGGCAACGCCCAGCTGGCGGGCCATTCCCCGCAGGTCGTCATTGGCGCGGGCAACTTCGCGGGAGGATGTCGGCGCGGCAACTTGAAGGGCAGGATTGCGGGTCAGGGCGGCGCGCAATTCGGCAGACAAGCCCTCGGAGAAATAGTCCTGATCCGGGCTGCCGCTGATGTTCGCAAATGGCAGCACCGCCAGCGAACGCGCCGGGGCCTGTCGGCCCGAACGCCGGACCAGCACGATCCCGGTCGCGCCTGCTCCGGCCAGCGTGACCACGGCAGCCGCCTGCAGCAAAACCCTGCGCCGCCCGATCCGCGCGCCCGGCCCATTGGCTGGCGGCCCTGGCAGACGGACGGGCGCGGCTGGACTGGCTTCATCCTGCACCGGCCTTGCCGCGACGAAGGCTTGCAACTCGGTACAGAAGGCTGCCCAAGCCGGATGCCGCGCCGCGCCATTCCAGCCGCAGAGGTCGGCGGTCTGGGTCAACTCGAACATCACGGGCCGCTCGCACGGTTCGATCATTACCGGAAACAGCGTGCCCAGTTTCTGCGCGATTGTCGCTTCTGCGCGCACCCACCTCGAAACCACCGAGCGCGGCGACCACAGGACGACAACAGCGCTCGCCCCGCGCAATGCGGCCTCCGTGACCTCGTCATAGGCCTCGCCGACCCGCAGACCCGCATCCCACCACACGCTGTGGCCCAGGGCTTCCAGCGCACCGGCAAAGCGCATGGCCGCGCTCCGGTCCTCGCGGTTGTAGGACAGAAAGATGTGAGGCAAATCCGAGACCCCGCGCCCGATCAGAAACCCACAGTAACCCCGCCATCCCAACCGGTCGAGGAAAATCGAGTGTGGTGCAGGAGTATCCGTGTTGGTCGAACCGCCAGCACGCAGTCCATGATGGGTTGTGGCACTGATGATTGCGGTGTCATCCCGGACGCCGAAGGCGATCCGGGATCTCGGGAAGTTCTGCGCACTGCT
>JALOSP010000191.1 GCA_025458365.1 Hyphomonadaceae bacterium | reverse complement strand
GAGGGGGCGCCAGATCAAATTCAAGAGTTGGGTCCGCAACCGTGGTCAGGTCATGCCGGCTTCTTGGCTGCCGGTTTCTTTGCGGCGGGCTTCCTTGCCGTTGCCTTGGACGCTGCAGCCTTTGCCGTCGCAGGCGTCTTCGCTGCTGCCGGCTTCTTGGCTGATGCAGATTTTTTGCCCTTCTTCGGTGGTCCCAGAGCCGCGCGGGCATCCAGCAAGGCAGCCGCTTCGGCCAGTGTCAGGCCTGCGGGGTCTGCACCCTTGGGCACGGTGGCATTGGTGCTGCCGTCGGTCACATAGGGGCCGTATCGGCCCGGCATCACCTTGATCGTAGCCCCGGACACCGGGTGGGCACCCAGCTCTGCCAGCGGCTGGGCCGCCGCACCGCGCCCGCCGCGCCCGCCACCGGCCCGCTTTTCGGCGATCAGCGCCACAGCCCGGTTGATGCCGACTTCAAACACCTCATCCACACCCGACAGGCTGGCATACGTTTTCAGATGCTGCACATAGGGCCCGAACCGCCCGATATTGGCCAGCATCGGTTCGCCGTCCTCGGGGTGGACACCGACCGTGCGCGGCAGCGACAGCAGCATCATGGCTCGGTCCAGATCGAGCGTGGCCGGGTCCCAGCCTTTGGGGATCGAGCCGCGCTTGGGCTTGTCGCCATCGCCCAACTGGACATAGGGCCCGAACCGGCCCGCGCGCAGCGTGACCATCAGGCCGCTGGCCGGATCAAGCCCCAATTCCTTGAACTCGGGCGCACCATCTTCTCCGGCATCGCCGGACAGCTGGCGGGTGAAGCGGCAGTCGGGGTAATTGCTGCACCCGACAAAAGCTCCGAATTTCGAGAGTTTGAGGGACAGTCTTCCAGCAGAACATGAAGGGCAGACGCGAGGGTCGCTGCCATCCTCGCGCGGCGCAAACAGCTTGGGTTCGAGCGCCGCATCCAGCGCATCGATCACCTCGCCGATGCGCAGATCGCCAACACCGGCAACCGAGGCGGAAAATTGCTCCCAGAACTCGCGCAGCAGCGCCTTCCAGTCCAGATCGCCAGCCGAGACATGGTCAAGCTGTTCTTCCAGATTGGCCGTGAAGTCATACTCCACATAGCGCTTGAAGAAATTCTCCATGAAGGCCGTCACGATCCGGCCCTTGTCGTTGGGCACGAACCGGTTCTTGTCCATCTCCACATAGCCGCGATCACGCAAGACCGACAGGATCGAGGCATAGGTCGAGGGCCGCCCGATGCCCAATTCTTCCATCTTCTTGACGAGGGTCGCCTCGGTGTAGCGCGGTGGTGGCTCGGTGAAATGCTGTTCGGGCTTCACATCGGTGACGTCGAGGCGGTCGCCCACTTTGAGCGCGGGCAGGCGGCGGCTGTCTTCATCATCCTCGTCGTCGCGGCCTTCCTGATAGAGCGCGAAATAGCCGTCAAACAGCACGACCTGGCCGGTGGCGCGCAGGGTTGCGCTGCCATTATCGGCATCGAAATCGATCGTGGTTCGCTCCACGATGGCCTGTTCCATCTGGCTGGCTACAGCGCGGCGCCAGATCAGTTCATAGAGCCGCGCCATGTCTGGCTCCAGCCGCAGGTTTGACGGGTGGCGGCGTGGATCGGTCGGGCGGATCGCCTCGTGGGCTTCCTGGGCGTTCTTGGCCTTGGAGGAATAGCGGCGTGGTTTCTCCGGCACATATTGGGCGCCGAACCGGTCTGCGATCACGTCGCGACAGGCGTGATAGGCCTCTTCGGCCATGGCCACACCATCGGTCCGCATATAGGTGATCAGGCCCACGGTCTCACCACCGATATCGACGCCTTCATAGAGTTTCTGGGCCACCTGCATGGTGCGCTGGGCATTGAAGCCAAGCTTGCGGGAAGCTTCCTGTTGCAGGGTGGAGGTGGTGAACGGCGGCGGTGGAGATTTTTTCAGCGGCTTGGCTTCGGCACTGGCCACAGCAAACCGGCCAGCCCGCACAACGGCTTCTGCAGCGCGGGCCGACGCCTCCTTGGCCAGCGCAAATTTGTCGAGCTTCCTGCCATCCAGAGCAACCAGCCGGGTCTCGATGCTGCTGGCCGCAGCGGTGCCGTGGGCGGCGATGGTCCAGTATTCGCGGCTCTTGAACGCCTCGATCTCCAGCTCACGCTCCACCACCAGCCGCAGGGCGACTGATTGCACCCGGCCTGCAGAGCGCGCGCCCGGCAGCTTGCGCCACAGCACCGGCGACAGGGTAAAGCCAACCAGATAATCAAGCGCCCGGCGCGCCAGATAGGCGTCCACCAGTTCCTGATTGATCTGGCGCGGATTGTTCATCGCTTCGATCACGGCATTTTTGGTGATCGCATTGAAGGTGACGCGGTCAACGACTTTGTCTTTCAGCACTTTCTTGGCAGTCAGGGCTTCGAGCAGGTGCCAGCTGATCGCTTCGCCTTCGCGATCAGGGTCGGTGGCCAGAATGATCCGGTCGGCCTTCTTGGCTTTTTCTGCGATCTCGCGGATCTGCTTGGCGCCGCGCGCATCGGCCTCCCAGCGCATGGCAAAGTCGGCGTTGGGGTCCACCGAACCGTCTTTCGACGGCAGGTCGCGCACATGGCCGAAGCTGGCCACGACATCGAAGTCCTTGCCCAGATACTTGTTGATGGTCTTGGCCTTGGCGGGCGATTCGACGACGACGAGCTGCATGGAAACCGGGACAATGCTGCAAACGGGCCCCTGACACGGCGTCAGGTCCTCAAGGTGGCGCTGCGTGCGCCACGTGGCAGGGCAAAGTCAAGGGCAGGGCCTTCTGGCTGCGCAATCACGGGTGCGGGAACTTGCGGTGATTGGCGCTTTGCGGGTAGAGGCTGCCCACACCGGACCGGGGAGTGGCGCAGCTTGGTAGCGCATCTGTTTTGGGAACAGAGGGTCGCAGGTTCGAATCCTGTCTCCCCGACCATTCCGGTGCTACAAGGCAGACGATTCAACCCGTCTTTCGCCAAGAGGCCATCATGATCGCCCGCATTTCCCGCCCCGCCAAGAACGCCATGCAATCCGGTCGCGGCAAGATGGACAGCTGGGTGCTGGAGTTTGAAGCCGAAGCCGCCCGTGCCCGCGATCCCCTGATGGGCTGGACCTCTGCGGCCGAGACTGCGACCCAGGTCAAGCTCAGCTTCGACAGCCGCGAAGACGCCATCGCTTACTGCCAGCGCAACGGCATCGCCCACCGGGTCGTCGAACCCAAACAGCCCAAGCGCATCCCGCGCGCCTATGCCGACAATTTCGCCTTCACCCGCAAAGAGCCGTGGAGCCATTGAGGCTTGGCGCCTGGCATCTTGCCACGCGTCGGAACCACGCTACCATCGCTCCCATGGGATTGATCCAAACCATCGCCTATGGCGCAGGCTCGCTGGCCAAGACAGCCTATTATGGCGCGAATTATGCGTGGTCGCGGCGGGCCTCGGCGCCGTTCCAGCGGCCGCAGGATCCGCCATTCCAGTCGCCACACCCCAAGCCTGACACGGCAAGGCTCTGGCAGGCCTTTACCGGGGCCTTTGCCGCCGATGGGGCCAATATCGCTTCGGGGCTGTATGCTGCACCATCGCTGGCCTCTGAACTGAAGCTGACGCGGGCGGGCCCGGCCTATCGCAAGGATGTGGCCGCGATTGACCGGCGCAGGCTGGACGACCAGCCCACGGAAGTGCGCGAGGACCCGGCAAGTGCGGGCTTCCCCGCCTATTACCGGCAGAACTTCCACTGGCAGTCTGGCGGCTGGTTCAGCGAGGAAAGCGCCGATATCTACGATTTCCAGGTCGAGACAATCTTTACAGGTGCCGCCGGGCCAATGCGCCGGGCCACAGCGCTCGATCTTCTGGCCTCGTCCCTGCGCGGGCATGACCAGCGGCGCCTGCAATGCGTGGATATTGCCTGTGGCACAGGCTGGTTCGCAGGCGAGGTGGCGCGCAGCTTTCCTGGGCTGAACCTGACTGCCATCGACCTGTCCCCGGCCTACAGCGCCCATGCGGCACGCAGGCTGGCGGGCCGGTCACGGGTGACGGTGCTGTGCGGGGCGGCAGAGGCTCTGCCGCTGGCCGATGCCAGCATGGACCGGGCGACCTGCATCTATCTGTTCCACGAACTGCCGCCAAAGGTGCGCGTGGCGGTGCTGGCCGAAGTTGCGCGCGTGATCAAACCGGGGGGCCTGTTCATCCTGGCCGATTCGATCCAGACCGGGGATGATCCCAACCTCGACCGGATGCTGGATGCGTTTCCCTATGGCTTCCATGAGCCCTATTTCACGAGCTGGCTGAAGACGGACGTGGCTGCCAGGGAG
>JALOSP010000009.1 GCA_025458365.1 Hyphomonadaceae bacterium | reverse complement strand
CAAGCGTATCGATATTGGGGCAGCCGGATGCCGCCAGATTGTTCCCCTCACACACCCCGCCGGTATCCTTGAACCGGATCGACAGGCCAAGCGTGGCGCCCAGTGCGGTCACATCGTCAAACAACCGCTGCAGGCCGGGCGTGCGTGGTTTCGGTGGCCGCGCCCAGCCGCCATGCAAGTGGACATGCAAGCCGTCAGCCCCGGCGACAGTCGCAATCGCGGCATCCAGCGCGGCGTCAGCCCAGGCCTTCGCTTCGGCATCGGGTGCGCGGATGTTGAATCGGACAATTGCGAGATCGGGCACCACATTGTTCGGCCCGCCACCGTCGATCCGGCCTGTGTTGACAGTCACGCCGTCGCGCTGGCCATTGAGCGCCTCGATCCGGGACACGAATTGGGCCGCCGCCGCAATCGCCGAGCGGCCATCATTGTGCGCACGGCCCACATGGGCCGCCCTGCCATGGATCACCAGCGAGAAATTGCCAGACCCCTTACGGGCACCCGCCATCGAGCCATCAGCAAGCGCAGGCTCATAGGTCATCCCGAGATCGCACTCCGCCCCGATCCGGGCAAGCACCGGGGCCGACCCTAGCGAGCCCACTTCCTCATCCGGGCTCAGCAAGATCTGATAGCCCACCCGTGTTGCTGCCGGATGGGCTTCGAACGCCTTGAGCGCCTCCAGCATGACAAGGATGCCGCCCTTCATGTCGGCCACGCCGGGGCCATTGACCATGCCCGGCTCGAGAGTCCGCACGGTCTGGAAGGTGGAGCCGGCCGGAAACACCGTGTCATAGTGCCCGGTCATTGCGATCTGGACCGGTGCGGCAGGCCTCACCTGGACATGCAATGCCTCGACGCCTGGCAGGAAGCCTTCAACGCCATCGGGACCGATGACGGCCTCTGGCTCCAGCGGGATCCGCGACATGGTGCAGGGCAGCACCGCAAAGGCCTGTTCCAGCAAAGGCAGGAAGACCGACAACCCGGCCACATTGCGTGAGCCGGTGTTGATATTGCACCAGTGATCCAGCCATCGACGCCAGACTGACAGTTCGGTCTCGATCCGGTCGAGAACCGGGTCGTGTGCCAAACCTGGCAGGGAAATCTCCTGTGAAATGGTCATGCCTGCGTGTTACCCCAAGGCTTACGCGACCGCCACACCAGAGTCAGCGTGTATCGCCATTGCTGAAATCAGCCGTGGCGACACACGCGTGCGCTGGATCGATCCTTTAGCGCTGGCGATACAAGACCGAGATCCCGAACGTCCTGCCCTGCACGTCGTAAGTATCCGGCAGCGTGTTGAACAAGGCCGGGTTTGTCGGCAACGGCGGCTGCTTGTCGGTCAGATTGGCCACGCCGAAGTTCACTGTCAGCTGCTCGGAGTAGCGATAGCTGGCGTTCAGGTCGATGTAATTGAATGCTGGAATCGAGTTGGTGGCGCCAACCGTGCTGTTGCGCACGTCGCCAATCATCTGCCAGCCCATCTGCGCCGTCCAGACATCGCCCGAGGCGGTGAAGGTCATCCGGTGTTTGTAGTCAGCCTGCACAAGAGACACGAGGTCCGACGAGCAATTGGTGGCATAGGTGCCGGCACAATCAATCGGTGTCAGGACCGCATTGCGCTGGATCGTATAATCCTGAACGATATTCGCCTGATAGGCCACCGAAACCCTGTCGAATGGACCTGCAGCCTCGATCCGGTGGTTATACTGGGCACTGACATCAAAGCCCTGTTGGGAGATTGTGGCGAGGTTCCGGTCATTGACGAAACCGTCCTTGATGAACCCGGTGACCGGATCGCGGCTCACTGCAGCGCACAGCGGATTGTCCGGCCGCGGATCGAGGATATAGCAACTCGTCAACGCATCGACTGGCTGGACCTGCCCGACAGCATCCCGCAATTCCATGTCGTAATAGTCGATGGTTGCGGTAAAGCCTGGCAAGGCGGACGGTGTGAGCACCACACCAATCGTCAGCGTGTCGCCGCTTTCAGGCTTGATGGCCGGGTTGCCACCAAAGAAATACTGGCCGGTGAGATTGACCGGATTGAAGGAATCATAAGGTCCCTTGTATCCCTGCGCGGTACATTGGGCCACATTGCCGGTTCCCAGGGCGCACGGATCACCCGGATAACGCGGCCGCAGGCGGGCGACATTGACCAGATTGGCGAACGGGATCGACGAGATGGCTCCGGCGAATTCCCCCATGTTCGGCGCCCGCAGCACGCTTTGCTGGGTGCCACGCAGACGCACGCCTCCGCCCACTGTCCAGCTGACCCCCAGCTTGTCGGTGTCGAATGACCCGAAGTTGGAATAGTCGGAACGACGGTAGGCCCCTTCGACCGACAGTGCCTCGATGAACGGCAGGTCGGCTAGCAGCGGAACCAGCAGCTCTCCGTAGAATTCGGTCGCATCATAGCTTCCGCGAAAGGCCGTTTCGGCACCCAGGCCGAAGGTGGTGCCCGCTTTCTGCTCGGGACTGTGGTCGATCACACCCTCGTCCTCGCGATACTCCGCGCCAATGGCCAGCCCCACTGGCCCGGCAGGCAGTGAAAACAAACCTTCGCTCGTGCCCGTGATATTGATGGCGGCCACATTGATCGTCCGCTCTCGGATGTCGCGCTCGACCGGGCTGCCAAGCTCCGCAATGGCCGCCAAACCAGGCCCGAAGATATCGCCAGTCCGCGCAATCGCTGCAAAGCGGCTCGCGCCATTGGCGTTGCGGATGCCGTCGCCACGCACCGTGGTGGCTTCATCGACGGTTCCGGACTGGACATAGGCATCCCAACCGAAGTCACCGAACAGGTCACCCCGGAGGCCCAGTTGGAATTGCGTGGTCGTCCGGTCAGTCTCGGCCTGCTTGACACCAAGCTCGCCCAACGAGCGCACCACGCCCACGGTTGCGACACCATTGACAAACGTCAAACGGCTGCGGGCGTCGGCGGTCAAGCCCGGATTGTTTTCGGCGATCTGCACGGTCTCGTTGATCACGACCGGCGCCTGACCATTGCGAGGCGCGCCCGTTGAGACAACATTCGACAGCATCGCCCGGCCATACAGTTCGACCGAGCCAAACAATTCATAGCGGCCAAAGACCGATGCATTGATCCGCTCCATCGGCTGGATCAGGAAATACTGCCCAGTATAGTCAGTGGTCTGAGGGGTGGTGGTGAAATTGCCCGCGCTGTCGAACGAAAAGGTCCGGCCAGATGCGGTATCGGTATAATTTCCACCCGCACCGGCGATCGGAACAGAATTGAGCATGGCCCAGTCACGGTCACCTGCCAGCAACTCGTTTCGACGGGAGTATTCGGCATAGCCGACCAAATTGCCACGCCCACCGAGGTCGAGGCCATAGGCTGCATTGACGCCCCAGGCATCCCCGCCATCGCGACCTGCCTCATAGCTGGCATTGATGCCGAGGCCCTCATACCGATCATCGATGATGAAGTTCACCACCCCGGCCACTGCATCGGCACCATAAACGGCAGCTGCACCGCCTGTGAGAACATCCACGCGCTTGAGCAGCGCGGCCGGGATTGCGTTAACGTCCACCGCATTGCGGAAGCTAAAGGGGGTGGCGCGTGTGCCATTGATCAGCACGAGTGTTCGGTTCTGGCCGAAGTTGCGCAGATCAAGCGTCTGGGCGCCATAGGCATCGCTGCCCACCGAGGTGGAGCGAACACCACCGGCCAGTTGGGGCAGCTTGGTCGCGAAATCTTCCACCGTCACGGCCCGATCGAGCGCAATCTGCGCGCCATCCGTGACAGAGACCGGGCTGGTGCCGGTCAGATCGGGACGGCGGATGCGCGAACCGGTGACAACCACGACTTCGCCAGCGTCCGCACCGTCCGCCGTGGTCGTTGCTGGCTGCGCAAGCACGGGGCAGGCACCGAAGGCAACGGTTGCAATTGCTGCAAGCGATGCTGCGGCATGGAAGGTTCGTTTGGCGTACATGGTGACAATCTCCTCATGACGTTCCTTGGCACGCAAGGACCCGGTGCTTCGGGCACCACGCCCCTGACGACAGGCTTGTCTTTCTTGTTGCGCTGCAATCCGCGAAGGGCTGGGTGGACTGCAGCTCACCGACAGTTAGCCACACCCGGCTGCGCCCGATACCGTCGCAACTGGACTTCACCCACTGACCTAGCAGTATTCCGCCCGGATCACTGTTGAATGGCATATCATGTTGCAGTTCGACCACGCCAAACTGTCAGCGCATCCCGATCAGCTCTGCTCGACTGCCGCAACGGAGCCCCCCGGCAGTCTCTTGCGGAACGGATACAGCAAATGGCCGCTCAGCGTGGCTGGCATGTCCTGTTCAACCAGTCCGGTTTTGCCCGGCTTCTGGTCTTGCGGCATATGGAACGTGCCAAACATCAGGTCGAGAACCGGAAATGTCGGCGCAAAATTGCTGGAGCCGCCTTCATCGGGGCCTGTATGGTGCCAGCGATGGAACACCGGGCTGGCGAAGACATAGCGCAATGGCCCGAACGTCCAGTTCAGATTGGCGTGGACCATCGAGGAATAGAGATAGTTGAACGGCACCAGCACCATGAGGGCCGCGGGAGCAAAGCCCATCCACAGGATGAGGGCCGACGACAGCATGGCATGGGGAATGTAGTTGACCGGATGGAACCGCACCGCGTGCAGCCAGTCCATATTCTCCGCCGAGTGATGGACGGCATGGAACCGCCACAGCGTCCGGCCATGAAACATACGGTGGCACCAGTACATGTAGAGGTCGCTGATGACTAGCACGAGGATGACCTGCAGCCAGAGCGGCACATCTGCGGCCCAGTCGGCTCCATTCACCGCATAGTGCCTGATCGCCTCCACATCACCGCCAAAAATCAGCCAGAACCCGGCGATCACGATGGTGGTACTGATCCCGGCATAGACGGCAGGCCCGATCAGCCAGTAGAAGGCGTCCAGCCAGGCATCCTTGCGCACAAGTGGCTGGTCTCGATCATGGGGGGTGAGCATCTGGAGCGCCGAAAACAGCGCTGCACAGAGCAGCAGCCAGCCCCCGGCCTGGAGGGTGGGAAGTTGCAAGAGCCTGTCGATCAGGCCGGTTTCGGCGGCGCCCATGGCGGTCCTCCATCGAACGATGGCCTTCCTTCTGCACCCGCCTCACTTAATCCCCGGTTAGCCCGGCTGGAGAAGGCAGGCTTCAGCGCGGCAGTGCGCGGTCGCACGGTGTCGCTCGCCACTGCTGCTGGTGGCGCGGTATCCGTGCTGGTGGTGGCGAGCCAAGCTGGTGGAAGCTGGGCATGGGCTGCCTTCGTCAACCGCTGCACCCACGCCCGATGGCCGCTCGACCGGTTTGATGGTCAGGTACTGTTTGACGATACGGGCGCCCTGATGTGTGCGGCACATTTTGCTGTGTTTGACCCGCTGACCGGACAGTGTCTTGGCGGGCCAGGCAATGGCAGGCCCTTGACCAATGTGCCGGTAGGAGAAGATGGCGAATGGCTGGTGATCGGACCCGTGCCAGATGGTGTCCCCCCGTGAGCCTTCAGCGGCCAAGCGATACCCGGTGGACAGCATTGGCCCGGTCCACAAGTCCGCGCATGCCAATCCCGCCCTCGCCACGCAGGCCGCTGGCATAGTCGCGGATGACGCCCGCCGGGTCGATGATCACATAGCTGGGTGTCCAGCGCAGCCCCCAGTCGCGATAGACCGTGCTGTCGGGGTCGAGAGCTACCGGAAACCGGTAGCGCTTTTCGGCAAAAAACGCCTGAAGGCTGCCCCAGCGCCCGTAAGCCGCCCGGACATGCAGACCGGCAATTGCAAGGTTGCGTGACCGGGCAAGCCGCCGGTGCAACCGGGCCACATCATCAATGTCGGCAAGACTGTCGCCACACCACAGGCCCCAAACATGGAAAATCAACGTACGCCCGGTGAATTGCGACACAGATTGCACGCCACCATCCAGCAGTGGTGAGCGCATGGTCGGCGCCGCCTGCCCGACCCGGCTGTAACGACGAGGCGGGCCCTGCGCAGCAACAGGCCCAACAGCTGCGACCATTGGGGCAAGACACGCCATTCCGCCAGCAGCAAAGGCCCTGCGTGTGGCGGGACAGTCAGGATGATCTGGTGGCCTCCGGTCCATCGCTTCACTCTGCCGGTTCGACACGCACTGGCAAGCCCTTCTCAGCCGATAAGGGGCGGCCTATGTCAGGGCGCATGACTGTGCATATCATCAAATTGTGCGTTGGGGCTGACAGCCTGCAAGATCTGATCGACTGGCATGTCTGGCAGACCGACCAGCGTCGGCGGGCGGGGCTGGACCCGCGTCCGGTTTGCGATACCCGCAGCACGCCAAAGCGGAAAACCGAAATCGTCGGAGTCGGCAGTCTGTATTGGGTGATCAAGGGCATGATCACGGTACGCCAACCGATCGAGGATCTGTGGACGATCACCTCCGAGGGCGGCAGCAGCCGGTGCGAAATCGTGCTCGGCCGGGACTATGTGCCGGTCATGCCGAGGCGGCACAAGCCGTTTCAAGGCTGGCGTTACCTCACCCCGACAGACGCGCCGCCCGATGTCTCGACAGCCACCGGGGGCGCCGACTTGCCTGATGGTCTGCGCGAACAATTGCGTGAATTGGGCGCCTGGTAGAACCGGGAAGCATGCATTCGGACCGCACTGCACCCCAGCAATACTGGGAAGGAGCCCCTTCGGATCCCTGAATGTGACAGTGAAACGACAGTTTCGTCACGTGTTCACGACACTTTTGCAGCCAATCCGTCATATCTGTGTTGCATTTCCGAAAAAATGCTGTAAAAGCATTGTCATAAATCTGTCGCACTACCGCGACCTGCCAGGGAGTTCCACCAATGATCCGCACATCCTTGTTTCGCACCGCCCTTGTCGCCGCCGCCGTGGTCGCGGCAGGTCCGGCCATGGCGGATGTCACCATCGAAGTTCGCGCACCTGCCGATGCTGCAACGCTGGTAGCAGAGGTGTCTGAGGCTGCCCGCGCCATATGCGTGGACGCCCGCGCCGCTGGCGAGATCGAAGACGTGGATGCCTGCGTCACAGCGGTTGTCCAGGCAGTCGCAGAAGAGAGCGGCAACGACGCCTTGCTGGCCCATGTGAATGGAACGCAACCAACCGAAGCCCAGCCTCAACCGGTGCGTCAGGCCGCACTGGGCAATTGACAGCGATCAGGCTTGAGACGCTGCAGCCCGGCGCAGGCGGTCGTTGATCGCCGCGCCGAGGCCTGCATCAGGCACCGGGGCGACAGCGATCTGAGTGGGTCGTTGCGCGTCGGCAGACCGGATCAGGGCAAACAGGCGCGAAGCCGCCTCTACCACATCACCGACCGGCGAGAGCGACCAGGCCGGGTCTGCCCCGCCGTCCGGCCCGACCCCGGATACTGGTCCAAAGCCCAGCAGGATCCCGCCGGGAGCAGCTTCGGCAGCCTCGAGCCGCATTGTCGATACCGGCGCATAATGGCGCAAGATCATGCCCGGCGAGGGCGGTGCTGCGGGATCAAACGCTCCAACATCCGTCACCGCCCGCGCAACCCCCCGCAGCGCATCGCGGGTGACCGCCCCGTCACGCAGCACGATCACGCCAGACCCATCAACCCTGACCACGGTACTTTCCAGACCGACCTGCGCGGGGCCCGCATCCAGCACCATGGCGATCGCATCACCCAGGTCGGCCTGCACATGGGCTGCCAGAGTTGGCGAAGGCCGCCCGCTGCGATTGGCAGACGGCGCGGCCAAAGGCCTGCCGGTGGCCCGCAACAAGGCTTGCGCGACGGGATGGTCGGGCACCCGCACGGCAATGGTGGTCAGCCCCGCACAAGCCAACAGATCGACCGGGCAATCGACCGTGCGCGGCAGGACGAGGGTTAGCCCGCCCGGCCAGAAGGCGGCCGCCAGCCGGTCTGCCTGCGGATTGAAGATCGCAAGCCTCCTGGCAGCTTCCATATCCGGCACATGGGCGATCAGGGGATTGATCGCGGGCCTGCCTTTGGCGGCGAAAACCGCAGCCACAGCGGCAGGATTGGTGGCATCCGCCGCAAGCCCATAAACCGTCTCGGTCGGCATGCCGACCAGCCTGCCATCCAGCAGCAGACGGGCGGCGCGGTCAATCTCGGCTGGTGCGGGCATCGGCATCCACCCGCTCTAGCCGAAGGCAGCGCACTCGCGAAAGACAGGTGGCTGTGGATGTGGCCTGATCAGTTGGAGCCGGTCACCTGCAGGCTGCCAGTACCCATGCGACTGACCGATCGGCTGCCTACAATTGCGGCCACGATCACATCACCGGAGCCGACGATGGCCACCTTTGGGTCCACTGCTGTGCCATCGAGGCGCACATCGCCCGAACCTGCTATGTTCACATCGAGCTTGGAGCGACCAGCTGCAATCAGCACGTCACCTGACCCGGCGACATTGACCGCCAGATTCCCACCGGCTTCGGCCACTCGCGTGTCGCCCGACCCGGCCACATTCAGTCTGAGATCGCCGTCCACGCGTCCGAGCCGGACCTGGCCCGAGCCCGCCAGATTGACCACTCCCGCACCACTGACACTGCCAACATCGACATCACCGGAGCCTGCAAGATCGAGATCGAGATCGCCGCTGACCCGGCCTACCGAAACCGCTTGGCAGCCCGTCACGCTGAAGGCGGATCCGCCGACATCGCCAAACCCGCCGCCCGCGAACAGGCCGTTGGCTTCCACCCGCATGGTCGCGGGTCCCGAAATCCGAAGCACAGGCAGGTCGGCTTCGGTATAACGTGTTCCATTGATCTCGATCCGCAAACCGCCGGGGACAGTGTTGCAGCGACTGTTGCGGATGGTGTCGGGACCCTCCACGGTCAATGGGCCATCGGTGCTGACCGTGGCACGAAGACCGGGCGCCCCGCCGATGACTTCGGCACGCACCACCGCTTCGCGGGTCTCGACCCGTTGAACAATGCCGACGAAATTGTTGACTCTCAGATCGGCTTGCGCGACGCGCGCCGGGCCCCTCTGGCTCACCTCTGCCACCTGTTCGCCGCGCGAAGCCTGGCTGCACCCCCCGACTGCCAGGACGATCGCCCACGCAAGAACCGGCATGACTGTGCCTGTTTTGGAAAGCGGTTTTCCTTTGAACGACTTCGGCATGACTGGACCCCCGAAAAACCATTGGATTGGTCACTGATAACAAGCCGAGCCTGGTCCTGCCCGTTAAATTCAGGTCATGACTGAATCGTCACATCGTTGTGGCCAGAAACAGACTGGTAGACCCCCAGCCAGAGGGAAAGATGGCCAGACGGGCCGCCTGTCAGCGGCGGGTGGCGACGACGCGCACGGTGACGTTCGTCACCCGGTCCACCCACTCAGCAGCGGCATCAGACTCCACCCCGATCCGCAACGGCAACCGGTTCAGGGCTGCTGTGCCGTTCATCGTGGCCGTGGTGCCTGCGATATCGAGTGTGAACGGCAGGGTCAGCCGGTGGCGGACGCCCTTCACGGTGATAAAGCCGTCCGCCCGATAGCGGTTGCCGCCCAGAGCAGTGAAGCGGCTGGCTTCATAGGTCACGGTGGGAAAAGCCCGGCTGGCCAGCCAGTCAGGGCCGGGCAGATTGTCTACGGCCTCGCGCGTGCCTGACCGGACAGACCCGGTGCGAACCTCGACCCGCACCCGCGAGGCGCCCAGATTGCGCGGATCGAACCGGATGTCGGCGGTCCAGTCCGGAAACGTACCCGTCACCGGATTGCCGTCCCAACGGGTGGCGAAACTGATGCTGCTTTGCGCAGCTGTCACGGTCCAGGCAGGCGCACCCGCGCCTTGGGCCTGCACGCCTGCAAGACTGCCAGGCATGATGCCGGCCGTCAGGGCCAGTGCCGCGGCGGAGACAATCTGCCTGCGATTCATCGCCGGGCCACCATCGGCAACATGCGGGCCAGGACCCCGTCGCGATCCTTGAAATGATGCTTCAGCGCCGCTCCGGCGTGCAGCACGATCAAGGCGATGGTGCCGTAGGCGATCAGTTCATGGGTTTCATAGGCGGCCTCGTTGATCGCCTTGCGGTCCGGACTGTCGGCCAGCCCGGGCACATTGGGGATTTCGAACAGGCCGAACCACTCGGTTGTGATCTTGTAAGGGGCAGAGGACGCCATCACCCAGCCGCTGAGCGGCATGGCGATCATGGCGAAATAGAAGAAACCATGGGCAAAGCTGGCCGCCGCCCTCTCCCAGCCGGCCATGGTGGCAGGCAGAGCCGGTGGCTTGTGGCCCAGCCGCCAGGCGATCCGGGCCAGTGACAGGGCCAGCACTGTGAAGCCGGAACTCTTGTGCAGCTGGATCACGGCGAACTTCTGTTCGCGCGGCAGGAAGTCCATCAGCATCCCGCCCGCCAGATTGCCGATCAGCAGCACCGCAATGAGCCAGTGCAGGATGATGGCAACCCGCGTGTAGCGATCCTGGTCAGCCAGCCCCGCCATGGATCAGCCCGCCGCCTGCAGGAACTCGATCTCGATTCGCACGGTGACATCATCGCCAACCGCCTGGCTCCAATTGGTCACCCCAAAGTCTGACCGCTTGAACGTGCCGGTGGCCGAAAAGCCGATTTGCGCACGGCCGCCGGCAAACGGGTTGGGGCGCCCGCCATTGAACGCAACGTCCAGCGTCACCGGCTTGGTCACGCCCGCCAGGGTCAAATCGCCAGTCATGGTGCCACGTGTCGCGCCGGTGGATGACAGGCTGGTGGACACGAAGCGGATTTCCGGATTGGCTTCGGCCTTCAGCGCGTCATTGGCGATCTTGGCATCAAACTCGGCAATGCCGGTATGGATCGAGCGCGGGTTGATCCGCACATCCACGCGCGAGGCGGTCGGATTGGTCGGATTGAAGTCCAGCGTTCCACTGACCTGGTCGAACCGCATTGTGTATTGTGACAGGCCCCAATGGTTCACGCTGAAGTGCAAGCCGGCATGGGTGCTGTCCACCGCATAGGCACCGGCAGGCTGGCGCGCCAGAACGGCGGCCCGTTCGTTGATCTGTTGTGGTGTTTCGGTGCTGGCGGTCGCCTCCGAGGCAACAACAGTTGTGGGGCCGACCGAGATGCATCCGCCAAGGGCACCAGTCAGCGCCAGGGTGGTGGTGGCAAGCAGCACAGGGAACACACGCATTCGACACTCTCCAGAAAAATCCGCCAGACCCGGCTGACCGGTCTTGACAGTGTTTGCAATTCTCAGTGACCGGCACCGCACCAGTCTGGCCAGGCTTCAAGCACCACGATAGAGGTTGCCGTCAAATGACAACACTTTCATGATCTGGCACGGATCATCACGATTTCAACCGGCTTGCCCTCTGGCGACCGAACTGTGGCAGTCCGTGACGGGAACAAGGATGACGCCAGCATGGCCTATGCAGCCCCGGTCCGAGACATCGCTTTCAGCCTGCAACATGTTGCTGGCTTGGACCGGCTGATCGAAACCGGCGCCTTTCCAGACTTGGGGATCGACCTGGTAACCCAGATCCTGGAAGAGTCCGGCAGGCTTGCGTCAGACGTTCTGGCACCGCTCAATGCGCCCGGTGATCGACATGGCACGCGACGCACCGAGGATGGCGCGGTGATCTCGCCGCCCGGATTTGCCGAAGCCTACCAACAGTTTGTCGAGGGCGGCTGGCAGTCCGTTCCGTTCGATCCGGCCAGTGGCGGGATGGGCCTGCCCAAAGTGGTAGCCCTGGCAGTCCATGAGATGATTCACGCCGCCAACATGAGTTTCGGGCTTTGCCCGATGCTGACACTGGGCGCGGTGGAGGCACTGTCCGCCCATGGCACGGTCGAGCAACAAGCGCTCTATCTGCCAAAGCTGGTGACCGGGCAATGGTCTGGCACCATGAACCTGACCGAGCCGCAGGCCGGTTCGGACGTCGGCGCGCTTGCCAGCCGGGCCGTGCCACACGGGGACGGCAGCTACCGGATTTTCGGGCAGAAGATCTACATCACCTGGGGCGAGCACGATCTGGCCGAGAACATCATTCATCTGGTCCTGGCCCGGCTACCCGATGCACCGCCCGGCAATCGTGGGGTGAGCCTGTTTCTGGTGCCGAAATTCCTGCCTGATGCGGACGGCAACCCCGGTGTGCGCAATGACGTCACCTGCATCGGGCTGGAACACAAAATGGGCATTCATGCCTCCCCAACGTGCACTATGAGCTATGGCGACAAAGGGGACGGTGCCATCGGCTGGCTGATCGGCCAGCCGAACAAGGGCCTGGCCTGCATGTTCACCATGATGAATTCGGCACGCCTGAATGTCGGCTTGCAAGGTGTCGCTGTCGGTGACGCAGCGTTCCAGAAAGCATGGTCCTATGCCCAGGAGCGCAAGCAGGGCCGGGCCGAAGGCTGGACCGGGGATGGCCCGAGCCCGATCTTCCACCATGCCGATGTGCGCCGCATGCTGATGACCATGAAGGCGCGGATCGCAGCGGCTCGCGGCATCTGCCACATGACCGCGGTGGCCGCTGATCTGGCCAATCTGGCAAGCTCGCCAGAAGGGCGCGCTGCGGCCCGGACCCGGGAGGAATTGCTGACCCCGATTGCCAAGGGCTGGAGCACCGATACCGGGGTGGATGTGGCGAGCCTCGGCGTGCAAATCCATGGCGGCATGGGTTTTGTGGAGGAAGGTGGCGCTGCCCAATTCTATCGCGATGCGCGGATTGCGGCGATTTATGAAGGCACCAATGGCATACAGGCCATCGACCTCGTGGGCCGCAAGCTGGCGCAGGATCAGGGCGCAGCGATGGACAGCCTGATCGCCGACATCAAAACGACCGCGGACGCTTGCAAGGCTGACCCGAACAGTCAGGTGCAATGGACGGGCGAGCGGCTGGCAGAGGCACTGGAGGCGCTTGCGACAGCGTCCAGCTGGATGCGTGACGCCATGAGCGCCAATGACCGTCGCGATGGCCTCGCAGGTGCCACGCCGTTCCTGAAGCTGTCGGGCGACGTGGTGGGAGGCTGGGCGCTGGCGACCGGGGCTCTGGCGGCATCGGGTCTGTTGCGGGCGGGCGATGGGGATGCCGGCTGGTTGACGGCCCGGATCGCGCTGGCAGGCTTCTATGCCGAAAACGTGCTGGCCCAGGCCCACGGCCTGCTGCCATCCATCACCGCAGGCGCCGAGCGTGTGTTCGAAGCCGATATGGAATCGCTGGCCGGGTGAGGAGGACGCGCGGATGAGAATGACCGTATTGGCCGTCGTGACCGGCGGGATCGCCATCGCTGCAACACCGGCGCTCGCGCTGGACGGAACAGTCTGGCTGACCGCAGCCCGCAGTGGCGTCGTTTCGATAGCGTCGTGTGGCCCGGCGCGTGTTTGCGGCACGATTACCCGCGTTCTCACCGAGGGCCAGGCCAATGCGCTGGATGCCAACAACCCTGACCGGGCCTTGCGGACGCGCCCGGTCCGGGGCCTGCGAATTCTGGATGGCTTTACCCGCAATCCGAACGGACGCTGGACCGGAGGGCGCATCTACGACCCTGAAACAGGACGCACCTATCGCAGCGAATTGCGTCTTCTCGCAAATGGCAATCTGGAAGTGAAGGGCTGCCTTGGCCCGATCTGCCAGACCCAGATCTGGACACCGTCCCGATAGGGGTTGTGGCGACCGGCGAAGGGCCGCCACTATTTCTGCAAAGCAGGTTATTCAACCGCCGTTCACCACACTGCGGCTAAAAATCGTTGCAGCGACTTACAGGCCTGCCTATAGCGCGCCAGTGAGGCAGAGGCTTGCCCCAGCGGAGGTTTAAGTGACTGACGAGACTGTATCCGTCGACTACGAACCGACAGACGACGAACCGTTCATGAACGAGCGGCAACGCGAGTTCTTCCGCAAGAAGCTGGATGACTGGAAAAACTCGATCCTGGTCGATTCCAAGCATACCCTGTCGCATTTGCAAGCCGAGAGCGGCTCGCTCCCCGACATGGCTGACCGGGCCAGCGCCGAGACCGACAAGGGTATCGAGCTTCGCACCCGCGACCGTCAACGCAAACTGATCTCGAAGATCGATGCAGCGTTGCGGCGGATCGAAGAAGGCACCTACGGCTATTGTGAGGATACCGGCGAGCCGATCTCGATCAAGCGCCTGATGGCCCGTCCGATTGCCACCTTGAGTCTGGAAGCCCAGGAGCGCCACGAGCGCGACGAGCGGGTGTTCCGAGGCGACTGAGCAGCTCCAGGGGACCGCAGACCTGTGGTCCGCGCGACGGAACTGATCGCCACAACGACGTGTGGCGCGGTCTGGGACGTCGCCGCTCCTGTGTTCACGGCGCGCCCAAAGGACCGCGGGCTTCCAAGTCCGCGTCGCACACATGCAGACAAAGCGACCGGCCCGAAGAACAGTTTTTCTACCATTCGGGAGTATCAGCCGCGACAGCGATCCATGCCAAACGAAAGTGCATCCATGCTGCCTGCCCTGATCCCCGACTGGAGTGATGTCGACCGCGCCACATTTTTGAAGGAGCCGCTGATGTTCCGTCACGGCTTGCTCGAAACCGGCGCATTCAGCGAAGAGGCCATGGCCCGCCTGCTGGAAACCCATCCCGATCACCTTACAGATGTGAACATCAACGAGATCGCCGACGACGGCACCTCACGCGTGCGCACAGGCACCCGGGGTGGCCTGTCAGGCGACAAGATGCTCGACGCGATCAAGGCAGGCAGACTGTGGATCAACCTGCGCGAGGCCTTCACAACCGATCGCGGCGGATCGTCGATTGTCAGCCGGTTCTTTGCAGAGCTGGAGGCGCACAATCCTGGCCTGAAGACCTTCCACGTCTATGCCAATCTTCTGCTGTCAGGACCACAGGCCCGCGTGCCCTACCATGCCGACACGCCTGGCGTGGTGCTGATGCATCTGGCTGGCCGCAAGCGTGTCTGGCTCTATCCCAATCGCGACAAGTTCCTGGCCGATGAGGCGATGGAGAAGGTGGCCCTGAAGGAAACCACCGAGGATCTACCTTATGATCCGGCATGGGACGCGGAGGCCTTTGTTGCAGACCTCACCCCCGGCTTCGGCGTGACCTGGCCGTTCAATGCTCCGCACCGGGTGGACAATCTGGGCACGTTCAACGTGTCCCTGTCTTGCGAGTTCATGACCTGGGAAGCTCGCCTGCGTCACGGCACCTATTACACCAACGGCACCCTGCGCCGCCGGTTTGGCGTGACGCCGAAACCCTATTTGCACACAAGCCCGATCGGCCGGGTGGCCCGGTTTGGCGCTTCGGTGGCGTTCAAGAAACTCGGTATCAACAAGGCCCGCCAGGCCGTTTACGAAACCGAGTTCGACGTCGGCAAGGGCGTCACCGGATAGGTGGTCTGGCCATCCTACCCGATCGGATCGCCCTCCAGCATCGCATAGCGGAGATGGTCCTCCCAGCGCCCATTGATCTTCAAGAAGGCCCGTGACCTGCCCTCCAG
>JALOSP010000190.1 GCA_025458365.1 Hyphomonadaceae bacterium | reverse complement strand
GATCGGCGGCGTGCTGGAGGCCACTGTGGATGCGATGGTGAAGCTGGGTGCGTCGCCGGCGCGGCTTGTGGCTGCCATCGGTCCCTCCATCGCCCAGGACAGCTATGAAGTAGGCCCCGAGTTCGAACAGAGATTTCTGGATGCCGCGCCAGACAGCGCCCGGTTCTTCGTGGCAGGCGACGGAGACCGTCGGCACTTCGACTTGAAGGCCTTCTGCGCCAGCCGGTTGCGGACTGTGGGCGTTGGCGTGGTGGATGTCCTGCCCGACGACACCTGTGCCGACGAGGCCCGCTATTTTTCCAACCGCCGCCGCAACCAGCGCGGCGAGCCGGACTACGGGCGCAATCTTTCGGCGGTCCGGCTTGTAGGGTAGGTTCCTCTACAGGCCGACGGCATCCAGTGCAGCCCTCTGGCGGGCGGCCAGCACATCCCTGTCGAAGCCCTCAATGGACGTCTGGAACATCTGGTAGAAGTTCAATTCGGCCCGCATGTGCAGGAAGGCGGCCCCCAGCCCGATTGCGGCGCGGTCCATGAAGACGAATTCGCGCGGGATTTTCACCGGGCCTTTCGCGCGCAGCAGGTCACGCACCTTGAAGGCTTCCTTGCGGCCATATTGCCCCGGGCTGATCCCGTCGGCGATGGTGCGAACCCGGTCATCCATCAGCGGACCATAGATGAACCGGGCCCACAGGTTGAGCACTTCAACCAGATCCTTGGTGAGCCCTTCAAAACCCCAGATCTCGTAAGCAGCCACGCAGCCGTCGATGTCGTCGGCCAGCAAAGCCCGATAGAGCGCGACCACGCCTTCAACGAACTTCGGCGGAAAAATCCGCACGCACCCGAAGTCCAACAGGTTCAATGTCTTTGCGCCCTCGGTCACGGTATAATTGCCCAGATGCGGGTCACCGTGGATCACGCCTGACCCGGTCATCGGCACCCACCAGGCGTTGAACAAGAGGGTGGCAATCCGGTTGCGGGTCGCCTGATCGGAATCCTTGTAAGCCAGGATCGGCCCACCGGTCAGCCAGGTCATGGTCAAAAGGCGCCCGCTTGAAAGCTCATCCACCGGCTCGGGCACTGCAATATCCGCAAATGGCGCAAGCAAGCGGGCGTAGAGCGCCATGTGCTGCCGCTCCCGCCCATAATCGAGTTCCTCGCGCAACCGGTCGGCGATTTCTTCGACCCCGTCCGACGGGTCGATGGCCCGCTCGGTGGCCTTGAAAAGGCCAAGCAGGGTCTTCAATTGGCCGATATCGCTTTCCACCGCGCTGGCCATGTCCGGATATTGCAGCTTGCAGGCCACGGCGCGCCCGTCATGCAGCACGGCGCGATGCACCTGACCCAGCGAGGCGGCGTGGGAAGCCTTCTGCTCGAAACTGGCAAACCGGGCCTCCCAGTCAGCGCCCAGTTCGGCCCGCATCCGGCGCTTCACGAACGGCCAGCCCATGTCGGGCGCATTGGACTGAAGCTGTGCCAGTTCCTGGGCGAATTCTTCTGGCAGCGCTTCGGGGATGGTGGCGATCATCTGGGCCACTTTCATCAGCGGCCCGCGCGTGCGGCCCAGTGCAGCGCGCAAGGCTTCGGCTGCGGCCTTGTTGCCACCGGCCCCGCCGATCAGGCGGCTGGCCGCCATGCTGGCGGCAGCCCCGCCGATGTTGACACCGACCTGACCAAACCGGCCCAGCCGCCCGGCCAGCCGGTTACGCTCGCGATCGATCCCCTCACCATCTGGCATCAGCGTTCCCCATCCAGCACGGCGCGGATCAGGCCCTTGGCCTCCGGGCTCGCCCAATCGGCCTCGCCTGCCAGCCGGGCGATTTCCACGCCATCGGGTCCATACAGGATGCTGGTGGGAAAGCCGCGTGCTTTCAGGTCATAGGTGATGTTCAAGCTGGGCTCATGATAGAAGGCCAGCGCACCGGCTCCGAGGTCTGCGAGCTGGGTCACGGCAGCATCACGCGTGTCGTCCTTGTCCACGCTGATCGCCACAACCACGAAATCCTCACTGGCATAGGTGCGCTGTAGCTCGGCTAACGTGGGCATCTCCTTCACACACGGTGCGCACCAGGTGGCCCACAGATTGACCAGCACCGTCTTGCCACGGAAGTCCTTCAGGCTGACCGCTGCGCCATTGACGTCCTTGAACGGCGTGTCCGGCATCGGTGGCGGATCGGGGATGAACTCGATCAGGGCCAGTGATGCCCGGTCAAACCGGTCCAGCGTGCTGCCGCCTTGCTGGTTGGTGGCGGCTGTGAAGATCACTGACAGGAACGCGCCAATCGCCACCAGTGCCATGATCTGGATCGCCCGTCCGCGCAGCCGGTTGAGATCCAGGCGCGATGAAGTGCGCGGCTCTGGCGTCTCCTGTGGCGTCGGGCCGGTGTTGTCGCGGGTTTCCGTCATGGCAACTACCAGATAAGGCGGGCCACGGGTTTCGCCAATGCAGGACTGCACGCCATGGACGACGGGCACAGCAAGGACAATCAGCGCGGTCAGAAAATGTGGGGCGGCCGGTTTGCCGCCACCCCCGACCAGATCATGCAGCAGATCAATGCTTCCATCGACGTGGACCGGCGGCTGTGGCGCGAGGATGTCGCAGGCTCCAAGGCCCATGCTGCCATGTTGGGCGCGGTGGGAGTCCTATCCGCACAGGACGTGACAGCGATCCATGACGGACTGGACGCCATCGCTGCCGAGATCGAGGCAGGCACATTTCCCTTCTCGGTTGAACTGGAAGACATCCACCTCAACATCGAAGCCCGCCTGACCGAACGGATCGGCGATGCGGGCAAGCGCCTGCACACCGGGCGGTCGCGCAATGACCAGGTGGCAACGGATTTCCGGCTGTGGGTCAAGGCCGCAGTGGACGGCGCCGATGATGCGGTGGAAGCCTTGATCGCGGCGCTGCTGGTCCGCGCGGGAGAGCATGTGGCCACGATCATGCCCGGCTTCACCCATCTGCAGACTGCCCAGCCGGTGACGCTGGGCCACCATCTGATGGCCTATGTGGAGATGTTCACCCGTGACCGGTCCCGGCTGATCGACTGCATCGCGCATATCGACGAATGCCCGCTCGGGGCGGCGGCACTGGCAGGCACGCCCTGGTCGGTGGACCGGCACATGACGGCGGTTGCGCTTGGCTTCCGGGCACCGACGCGCAATTCGATGGATTCGGTCGGCTCGCGCGATTTTGCCATGGAGGCACTCAATGCACTGGCGATCTGTGCTGTGCATCTGTCGCGGCTGGCTGAAGAGCTGGTGCTGTGGTCCAGCCCGCAATTCGGCTTTGCCCGGATGAGTGACCAGTGGTCCACCGGCTCATCCATCATGCCGCAAAAGCGCAATCCCGATGCCGCAGAACTGATCCGGGCCAAGGCGGCCCGGATCGCGGGCAATGCCCAGAGCCTGATGATGATCGTGAAGGCCCTCCCGCTGACTTATGCCAAGGACCTGCAGGACGACAAGGCGCTGACCTTCGAGGCGTTTGATGCCTTCAACCTCAGCGTGGCGGCCATGCGCGGCATGATCGAGACGATCGGCTTCGATCCTGCGGCCATGCGGCGCGCCGCCACGCTGGGCTATTCGACCGCCACCGATCTGGCAGACTGGCTGGTCCGCGCGCTGAACATGCCGTTCCGCGAAGCCCATCACGTGACGGGCGCGGTGGTGAAACGGGCTGAGGTCTTGGGTGTCGCCGAATTGTGCGACCTGCCACTGGCCGAGGCACAGGCCATCGAACCGCGCATCACGGCAGACGCCCTGGCCGCCCTGTCGGTGGAGGCTTCGGTGGCCGCGCGCACCAGCTATGGCGGAACGGCCCCGGATCAGGTGGCAGCCCGGGTGGCCGAAGCGAAGGTGCGACTGGCGAACCGGTAACTCCTCCCCCGCCTGAAAGGTGGGGGAGGGGCACCGCGCGAAGCGTGGTGGAGGGGGCCGCCCCCATCCCCCGGCTGACGCCGGGTACTTCCCGCACGGGTTACGCTGGGGAAGAGTTAGGCGCGCCCCTTTCGCAGACTTTGGGGCTGCGGCGATCACGGGAACAGCATTTGGTTTTTGCTCCCCCGCCCAAAAAAGGGGGCGATTTTCTTTTTGGCCCCGCACTGGAAAGCCCTTCCCCCTTGTGGGGAAGGGTTGGGATGGGGGGCGGTGAGGCAAGCGTAGTATTCCTTGAGTGTGCGCTGGCACTACTGTCCGGGGAAAGTTCCAACAAAAACAGCGTGCATGCCTGCTTTTTCAGGGGTTTCCTGCTATTGTCAGTTTGCGAAGACCAAGACGATAGGGAGCAGGCATGCAGTTTCGAGCTACTGTATTTTCGAGCCTTTTGAAAGCCATTGACCGGAGCCGGTTTGCAGCCAGCGTGGCGCGCAACAAGGGCGACCGTTATGCCAAGTCGCTGTCTTCGTGGGAGCACCTTCTTGCGCTGGTCTATGGCCAGTTGAGCGGCGCAGACAGCTTGCGGGCCATCGAGACCGGCTTCAACGCCCAGGGCCACCAGCACTATCACCTCAATGCCCGCCCCATTGCGCGCTCCACGCTGGCCGACGCCAACAAGCGCCGCGCGCCACAGATTTTCCTCGATGTGCTCGATCAGCTGATCGCACAACTGGGACGCAAGGCCCGCAAGGAGGCCACTTCTGTCATGCGGATGATTGATTCCACACCCATTCCTCTGGCCGACAGCTTTGCCTGCGGCTCTTTCAACGGGCGCATCAAAGGCCTGAAGCTGCATGTCGTGCTTGATCCGGCAACACCGTACCCGCTCCACACCGACATCACCGAGGCCAACATCAACGACGTTGCCTTCCGCGACCAGGTCGCGCTCGAAGCCGGCATCACCTACGTCTTCGACAAGGGATACTGCCACTATGGCTGGTGGAACCAGATCCATGCCGCAGGGGCGTTCTTTGTCACCCGGCCCAAGCAAAACACCAGCTGGACCGTACTGGCCACCCGCCCGGTGGAGCCTTCAGCCCCGCCCGACGACGATGGCTTCACCATCGTGGGCGATCAGGAGGTGACCCTCACCAGCAAGGGCGGCAAAGCCCGCACGCTCAAGCCACCCTTGCGTCTGGTCACCCTCAAGCGCGCCAATGGCACCATGCTCACCCTGATCACCAACGATCCATCCCGCAGCGCCCACGAGATCGCCAGTGCCTACAAAGCACGCTGGAAGATCGAGCTGTTCTTCAAATGGATCAAGCAAAACCTCAATCTTTCCAGGTTCATGGGCCGTAACGAAAACGCCACCAAACTCCAGATCATCGCCGCCATGATCGCCTTTGCACTCATAGCCCTGGCCCGCCACACCAGCCGCACCAAACTCTCAGCCCAGCGCTTCAGGCAACTCCTCCAAACCCTGCTGCCCTCACGACGGTGCCTGGCCAACCTCGAAAAACCACCACCCATCAACCCAAGCAAACCACAACCCCAAAACCCAAACCAACTCACTTTCCAATGGAAACACCCATGAGCAATTTTCCCCGGACAGTAGTGCATGCAGTGGG
>JALOSP010000189.1 GCA_025458365.1 Hyphomonadaceae bacterium | reverse complement strand
GGCGTGATGATTGTCGGTCTGCGGCAGAAGCGCGACGGCATGCCGTTGGTCCGTACTCTGGACCTGAAAGAAGTCGTCGTCCGCGTGGGTGAAACCGCAAGCCAGGCCGAGCTCAACAGAGCCATGCGCTCCATCTCGGAGGCGCGCAACGCCCTGCGGGACGGCTGCAACGGTGTGGATCGGGTTGCCGGTCGGGGTGGCCTCGAGGCACGCGACCTCCCGGCGGTCAATCCGGCTGACTTTGATGAACCGTTCCGTACAACCATGCTCGGCCTGAACGAAGGCCAATCGAGCGAATTGGTACGCAGTGGCGGCGAGATCAGTTTTCTGGTGGCGTGCAAGGTAACCGTGACCGGCCAGGACCTGCCTGACCGGCGGACACTGGAACAGCGGCTTTTCGAGCAGGAGCTGGGCGTGATCGGGCGCCGCTATCTGCGCGACTTGCGGCGCGAAGCCACGATCATTTCCCGCTAGCCAGATGGACAAAGGCCCCGGACTGCCAGCGCCGCCTGCCCGACTGCTGGCGGTCTCGATGGGCGACCCGGCGGGCCTTGGGCCCGAGCTGGCGCTGAAAGCGTGGCGGGCGCTGCATGACCAGCCAGACTTTGCCTTTGTCTGGATTGGCGACCCTGCGGTCCTGGGTGCCACGACGGAAGCCTTGCAGCTGGATGTACCGATCCGGGAAATTGCAGCACTGGATGACGCACGGGACCTGTTTTGCGATTGTCTGCCTGTGCTTGCGGTCAGCGAGCGATGCGGAACCGTCGTGCCCGGTACACCAGACCCGGCCCATGCCGGGGCTATCATCGAGGCCATCGGCACCGGGGTGAGCCTGTGCCAGAGTGGTGGCGCCGACGGACTGGTGACGCTGCCGATTGCCAAGGCCCCGCTCGCCACTGCCGGGTTCGGGTTTCCCGGCCATACCGAATTGATCGGCGCTCTTGCCCCGGCGGTTCCCGCGACTGACGCAGCCCCGATGATGATGCTCTGCGGACCGGGCTTGCGGGTGGCTCTAGCGACGATCCACGTCCGCTTGGCCGATGTTCCTGCCATGCTGGACACCCGACGGTTGACTGCCCAGATCGCAACGCTTGCCGCAAGCCTGCGGCAGGACTTCGGGATCGACCAGCCCCGGATTGCAGTCTGCGGTCTCAATCCGCATGCGGGAGAAGGCGGACTGCTTGGGCACGAAGATGACGAAATCATCGCGCCAGCAGTTGAAGCCGCCCGCGGGCTTGGGATCGCAGTTGGCGGTCCACAGCCCGCCGATACGCTGTTCCACGCCGATGCGCGCAACCGCTATGACGCCGTGCTGGCGATGTATCACGATCAAGGGCTTGTTCCACTGAAGATGCTGGCCTTCTGGGAGGGCGTGAATGTCACCATCGGGCTTCCGGTTGTTCGAACCTCTCCCGATCACGGCACGGGTTTTGACATCGCCGGGCGTGGCACCGGCCGGGTGGACAGCACGGTCGCGGCCATTCGCCTCGCACGACAGATCGCCGATACCCGCCAGTCGACTGTGAACCAACAGTCGGGCCAGCCGCGATGAGCGACCTTCGCGCTTCGCTGGAAGCTGCAGGCTTGTTTGCCCGCAAGAGCCTGGGTCAGCACTTCCTGCTCGACCTCAATATCACCCGCAAGATCGTGAAGATCGCCGGCCTGTCCCCCGGCCAGCCAGTGCTGGAGATCGGACCCGGCCCCGGCGGACTGACGCGGGCCCTATTGGACAGCCCCTGCGGCTCGATCACTGCCATTGAAGCTGACGCCCGGTTCGTTGGCCATCTGGAGACCTGTTTTGCCGCCGATCTCGGGCGGCTGACCCTGATCCACGCCGATGCATTGAAGATCGATGCTGCAGGGCTGTTTGACGTCAGCGGCCCTGCCCCGGCGATTGTTGCCAATCTGCCTTACAATGTTGGCACTCCACTTCTGGTGAACTGGCTGAAGGGCGGACGCTGGTGGGACAGGATGTGCCTGATGTTCCAGCTGGAGGTCTGCCAGCGGATTGTCGCGACGCCGGGATCGGCCCACTACGGAAGGCTCGCCGTACTGGTGGCAGCTGTTGCCAACGCGCGGCTGGCCATGACCCTGCCGCCCGGCGCCTTCGTGCCACCGCCCAAGGTCGACAGCGGGATCGTGGTTCTGGAGCCGCTACGCATGCCATTTCCCGATCTGGCAGCATTGGAAACAGTAACAGCAGCCGCCTTCGGCCAGCGACGCAAGATGCTGCGCGTCAGCCTGCGCCAGCTTGGTGATGCCGAAGCGCTTTTAGGCCAGGCCGGGGTGGAGCCAGCAGCCCGGCCTGAGACACTCGATCCGCAGGCCTTCCAGCGTTTGGCGACAGCGTGGCGGGCCCTCACTCCAATCTGACGGTGCGTGGCCCGTCACCGGCGGCAAACCCGACCGTGGTGGTCATCCCGTTGTGCCGCAAGTTTACAAGATTGCGCTGGTCACGCGAGATATCTTGCAAGAGGCCGCACCAGACCGTGACGTCCACTGGACCCTCGACCGGATCAAGCGCAGAGAGCGGGCTGTCGCGATAGACATAGACCAGATCGCCCGCCACCTCAGTGCCGAGAAATGCCAGATCAACTGCGCCGCTTTCCCCCCACGCGAGGCTGAACCGGTCAGCGCAATAGGCCCGCAGCACGGCTTGCCCTTCAGGGCTTTCGAACCAGTCGAGATTGACCCGGCCTTCGGCGAAGGCGTGTTCGAGGTCGTGGGCGTACATCCGGTGGGTGACGTCGAGGCTTCCACGGGTTCGGTTGACTTCAACCACACTGAGGGCTGCGTTCAGCCTGTGGGCAGCAGCAGGTCCTGGCAGGACCAACCCACAGGCCAACCCACCAAGGCCCAAACCGACCAATGCACGGCGGCTGGCATCGACTGACGTCCCCGCAACCATCTCAGTCCGGCCGTGGTACAGGCCGGGTCTGCAATGAGTCGGCAGGCACAGACAGATTGTTGTCGCGCATCGCGTTCGGCTGATCGGTGCGCGCGCGGAAGGTCTCGATCCGGGTTTCCTCGATCCGTGGCGGGAAGTAATTGTTGTTGCGGTCCGCATCGGCAGTCTCGCGGCGTGGATCAAGCTCGACCTGGACCACAGTCTTGAGCGATGCATAGCCCCAATTCACCCGGTTCGGGTCGCGGCGCCAGATTTCTGCCGGGATCCGCACGGTATCGCTGGTGCCATCATCGAAGGTGAACTTCAGGATCACCGGCATCACCACCCCGCCGGCATTGCGCAGGCTGATTGTGTAGAAACGCTCCTGCATGGCCAGCGTATCGAGTTCGTCGGCGCTCAATCCAGCCCGTTCGCGGCCCCAAGCGGCGCGTTGCGCTTCGGTCGCGGCCAGCGGGTCGGTCCGGTCATAATAGTCCTGGGCTTCGGGATGGCGTTCCACATAGGTCGGGATGCCGCGGTTGCGCTCCTCGGCCAGTTCGACCGGACTGGCGGCCCGCGCCGCGATCCGCCGCCTGGCCTCAACGTCGGGATCGCGGGTGTTGATCGTGCCCTCGCGGACGCTGGTGATGGCGATGTCGACATGTTCGGTGGAATAGAACCACCCGCGCCAGAACCAGTCGAGATCGACGCCCGAGCTTTCCTCCATCGTCCTGAAGAAGTCGGCGGGGGTTGGCCTGCGGAACTTCCAGCGCTCGGAGAATTCCTTGAATGCCCGGTCGAAGCGTTCGCGTCCCATCACGGTCTCGCGCAGGATCACAAGCGCGGTGGCGGGCTTGCCATAGGCATTGGCCCCGAACTGGGCAATCGAGTCCGATTGGGTCATGATCGGCATCTGATTGGTCGAAAGCATGTATTCAGTGATGTCAGCCGGATCGCCCCGGCGCGAGGGGTAGCCCGCACTCCAGTCCTGCTCGGCCACATATTGCAGAAAGGTGTTGAGCCCCTCGTCCATCCAGGACCACTGCCGCTCATCGGAATTGACGATCATCGGAAACCAGATGTGGCCGATTTCGTGGATGATCACGCTGATCAGACCATACTTCGTGCGATCCGAATAGGTGAGGTTGCCCCGGTCATCGCGCGTCGGGCGCGGACCGTTGAACGTGATCATCGGATATTCCATCCCGCCAACCGGGCCATTCACCGACTGGGCCACTGGATAGGGATAGGGAAAGGTCATCCGGCCATAGACATCGATCGTGTGGGCCACGGCCCGGGTCGAATAGCCCGACCAGAGGGGGTCACCCTCCTTGGGGAAGAAGCTCATGGCCAGCACGTCAGGCGCACCGCGCTGACGCACAGCCATCGCATCCCAGATGTATTTCCGTGATCCGGCAAAGGCGAAATCACGCAC
>JALOSP010000188.1 GCA_025458365.1 Hyphomonadaceae bacterium | reverse complement strand
CCCTGCAGTCGAAATAGATTCATTCATTCACTCAATTCCTGTTGTTTGTACAATAAATTTTCCATTGCATTAAAGCTCTCTGGAATACCACCGTCACGGAATGGCAGAATTGCTCGTAATAATATCACGTGTGCCATCTTTCACCAATTTCCTGCACGGTTAGTCGCCAAGTTACCTCTCAGACAGAACTTACCCAGCGCCATGCACGCTGCAGCCGTGCGACACCTACATGCACTTCGTTCAAGAATTAAACTTCATATTTATTCTTAAGTATTAACACAAATTATCGTCAGTACGAAGCTGATCGTGACGTTTATCAGTTGTTCTTCACAAACGCGCTTCAAACGCACACAGCTGGCCGTTACAAACCTAGCTCTGACCCACGGTTTCGTGTGCATCTTCAGACCCTCTCCCCACTGGTCGTGGGGAGAGGGGCTAACGCCCCCCCATCCTTGACTGCGTGTCAAAACCGATAGACACCGCGCGCCCATGATCACGCGCTATTCCCGCCCCGACATGACCGCCATCTGGGATGCCCAGAGCCGGTTTCGCATCTGGTTTGAAATCGAGGCCCATGCCGCCGACCGGCTGGCCGAATTGGGCGTGATCCCGAAAGAGGCTGCGGCCACGATCTGGGACAAGGCGCGCGACGCCGTGTTTGACGTGGCGCGGATCGATGCCATCGAGGCCGAGACCAAGCACGACGTCATCGCCTTCCTGACCCATCTGGCAGAGATCGTGGGTCCCGAAGCACGCTTCGTGCATCAGGGCATGACCAGTTCGGATGTGCTGGACACCTGTCTGGCGGTGCAACTGGCCCGTGCGTCGGATTTGCTGATCGCTGGCGTGGACCGGGTGCTGGCCGCACTGGAGGCCCGAGCGCGGGGACACAAGCACACAGTGAAAATCGGGCGCAGCCACGGCATTCATGCCGAGCCGACCACATTCGGCATCACGCTGGCCACTTTCCATGCCGAGTTTCAGCGTGCCCGCGCCCGGCTTGTGACGGCGCGTACCGAAATCGCCACCTGCGCCATCTCCGGCGCGATTGGCACCTTTGCCCAGATCGACCCGTCGGTGGAGGCCCATGTGGCCGCGAAAATGGGGCTGGCCGTGGAGCCGGTGTCCACCCAGGTCATTCCGCGCGACAGGCATGCGGCCTTCTTCTGCGCGCTGGCCGTGGTGGCCTCAAGCATCGAGCGGCTGGCCACCGAAATCCGCCACATGCAGCGCACCGAGGTGCTGGAGGCGGAGGAGTATTTCTCGCCCGGCCAGAAGGGCTCCAGCGCCATGCCGCACAAGCGCAATCCTGTGCTGACCGAAAACCTCACCGGTCTTGCCCGTCTGGTGCGCTCGGCGGCCATCCCGGCGCTGGAGAATGTCGCGCTGTGGCATGAGCGCGATATCAGCCACTCCTCGGTGGAGCGCGGGATCGGGCCGGATGCCACGATCCATCTGGACTTTGCCCTGCATCGCCTCGCTGGCGTGATCGAGAAGCTGCTGGTCTATCCCGAGCGGATGAAGGCCAATCTGGATCTCTTGGGCGGCCTGCACAATTCCCAGCGGGTCCTGCTGGCCCTGACCCAGGCTGGTGCGAGCCGGGAGGATGCCTATCGTCTGGTGCAGCGCAATGCCATGGCGGTCTGGCAGATGGCTGCGCCAAGGCCTGCCAACGCCCTGATCGACCGGCTCAAAGCCGATGCTGACGTCACCGCTTTGCTTCCAGCGGCTGCGCTCGAACCGCTGTTCGACGACGCCCACCACTTCGCCCATGTGGACACGATCTTTGAACGGGTGTTTGGTTCGGCGTGATGTTCAGACGGGGTGAAGGCGCCATGACAAGACTTGCTGCACTGTTGCTCGCCAGCTTCGCCTTTTCAGCCTGTTCCACCACTTCCCCCGCACCTGCACCACAGCCCGCGCCGGAGTGGTCGCTTGCCATTCATGGAGGGGCTGGCGTGATCAGCCGTTCCAGCATGACGCCGGAGCGCGATGCCGCCTATCGGGCAGCCCTCAATGCCGCGCTCGCCACCGGGCAGGCGGTGCTGGCCGGTGGCGGGTCGGCACTGGATGCGGTGGAGGCGACCGCCCGCGTGATGGAGGACAATCCGCTGTTCAATGCGGGGCGCGGCGCGGCTTTGAGCGATGACGGTTCGGCAACGCTGGATGCGGCGATCATGGACGGCAGCACGTTGAAGGCTGGGGCTGTGGCGGGCGTCACCACCACACGCCACCCGATTTCGCTGGCCCGCCGGGTGATGGAGGCCACGCGCCATGTGTTCCTGATCGGTGCCGGTGCCGATGTGTTTGCACGTGAGCAGGGGCTGGAGCAGGTGCCGAACAGCTGGTTCATCACCGCCCGGCGTTGGGGTATCCTGGAAGAGGTTTTGCGCGAAGACGGACGGCCAATCCCACCGCGTCCCTCGGGGCTGACCGATGAGGCCCCTTCGGTGTCGGTTCAGGTGCCGGTGAGCCATTCCCCTGACGAAGCACGGTTTGGCACGATTGGCGTGGTCGCCCGTGACCGGGCGGGCAATCTGGCAGCGGCCACCACAACCGGCGGCCTGACGGGTGAGCGTTGGGGCCGGGTGGGTGATGCGCCCGTGATCGGGGCAGGCACTTATGCGGACGCCGGTTGTGCTGTGTCTGCCACAGGGACCGGGGAGTATTTCCTGCGGCTGGTAATCGCCCGGATGATCTGTGTTCATGCAGGCGAGCCCGGCACCAGCCTGCAAGCTGCTGCAGACCGGATGATCAAGGGTGATCTCACCCGGATTGGCGGCGATGGCGGGGTGATCGTGATGAATGATCGCGGCGAGGCGGTGTTCAGCCTGAACACGGAGGGCATGTATCGCGGCACGGTGTCCAGCCTGTCACCGGCCCGGGTGATGATCTATGCCGATGAGGGGGGCAATGTGGACGGGCCGGTGGCACGGGCCGCTGCACCGCATTGATGCGTATGGCTCGAAAAGCCGGTGGTTCGGAATAGGTCAAGGTGCTGTCGAAGACCCCTCTCCCCGGACAGTGCACTGCGCGGGTAGAGGGGGGAGCCACAAACTATGAATTCGAACATCTGGCGCATCATCATCGCAATCCTGGGCGCAGCCTTCACCGCCCTTCTGCTCTGGGCGACCGTGCGCGGTGACTTCATGGCAGAGGGCGCTGCTCTCATCACCATGCCCTGGGGGCGTGTGTCGCTGGCCGATCTCTATCTCGGCTTCGTGCTCTATGCGCTGGCGGTCTGGGTGATCGAGCCAAGCGTGAAAGGCCGTCTGTTCTGGGCCCTGCCGGTGTTCATTCTGGGCAATGTGTGGAGCGCGCTGTGGGTCGTGGTGCGCTGGAAAGTGATCCGGGAGAGGGTGAGTCGGCATTGAAACCATCATCATTTGATGCGATGTTTAATGCTATTGGAGGAAGCCGATGCGCACCACCGTTGTTCTCGATGACAGCCTGCTCGAAGAAGCTACCCGCCTGACTGGCATCACCGAGCGCAGCGCGATGCTGCGTGCTGCCTTGCAGGCTCTGGTGGCGCGGGAAAACAGCCGTCGCCTGGCGCTTCTGGGCGGCCATGACCCCGAAGCCATCGCTCCGCAAAGGCTGCGCGACAGCGCATGACGCTTCTGGTTGATACGTCCGTCTGGATCGATCACTTTCGCCAGACAGATGAGGCTCTGGTTGCGGCTTTGGCGAGGGAAGACGTGGTGAGCCATCCAGCCGTGGTGGGCGAACTTGCCATGGGCAGCATCCGTCAGCGTCAGGCAGTGATTGGCGCGCTCTCCGGATTGCAACAGGTGATCTGTGCGTCGGATGGCGAAGTCATGGCACTGGTGGAGCGCGCGGGGCTTTACGGCAAGGGCCTCGGCTGGGTTGATGCCCATCTGCTGGCGGCGGTCATGCTCACCCCCGGCACCCGATTGTGGACCCATGACCGCCGGTTGAAGGACGCAGTCAACCGTCTGAAGCCAGGGGCAGGCGTCTAGCTCCGCTCACACTCCTGCACCCCGCTCCCGTGCGGCCAGGCGGAACGGATGAGCGTGGTAGATGCCGAGGATTTTCAGCTGGCTGGAGAAGAAGCCCAGTTCCTGCAAGGCCAGTTCCACGCTGCGATCCTGCGGGTGGCCTTCGATGTCGGCGTAGAATTGGGTGGCGGTGAAGCTGCCGCCGATCTGGTAGCTCTCCAGCTTTGTCATGTTCACGCCATTGGTGGCAAACCCGCCCATGGCTTTGTAGAGCGCGGCGGGGATGTTGCGCACCTGGAACACGAACGTTGTAGAGCGCGGCGGGGATGTTGCGCACCTGGAACACGAACGTGGTGACGCAAGGCGCATCACCCGGCTCGGCGTCATCGGGTGTCGGCGACAGGACAACAAAGCGGGTGGTGTTGTGGGTCTCATCTTCCACATCGGCTTTGAGGATTTCCATGCCGTGGTGTTCCGCGGCCAGTCTTGAGCCCAGCGCTGCAATCGTTCGGTCGCCCATTTCGCGCACTTCGCGCACGGCGCCTGCGGTATCGGCCGTCTTGAAGGCCTCGGCACCCAGCTCGTGGATGATCTTGCGGCACTGGCCCAGCGCCATCGGGTGGGAGCGCACCTGACGGATGTTGGCGAGGCTCGATCCGGGAAGCCCGACCAGCTGGTGATGGATCGGGGCGAAATATTCCCCCACAATGTAGAGACCGGATTCGGGCAGCAGATGGTGCACATCACCCACCCGTCCGGCCAGCGAGTTTTCGATCGCGATCATGGCCAGTTGGGCGGCGCCATCGCGCACGGCGGCAAAGGCATCTTCAAACGTCTGGCACGGCAGGGGAACGCACTGCGGGAACATGTCGAGCGCTGCGGCGTGGCTGTTGGCCCCGATCTCGCCCTGAAAGGCCACAATCCGTCCGCCCATCATCCAATCCCCTTCATGGCCGCCCAGGTGGCGCGCGCGCTGTCCAGATGCTCTGGCGTGTCCACACCTTTGGGAAACACCCCGACAAGACCTGCCACAATGGTCATGCCAGCTTCC
>JALOSP010000187.1 GCA_025458365.1 Hyphomonadaceae bacterium | reverse complement strand
AAATGTAGCGCACTGTGTCTTCGTTGAGACCCTTCGGCGCCATTTCCATTTCGATATCGGTGATGAAGCCGTGCTCGTACTCGGCAATGGCTTCAACAGTCTCGATGGTTTCTTTCACGGCGGGCATGGCGATTCAGACCTTTTCATGCAGTTTCAGGCCAGCCCTGCTGGCAGCGGCAAGATAGAGCCGGGCGAGGCGTTCCCCATCGCCGGGAGTGCTGTTCCAGCCGAAGCTGGCACGGATCGCGCTCGTGGCAATCGCGACATCATGTCCAGCTGCGGCGATCACACGCGATGTCTTCACTTTGCCCGAGGAGCAGGCGGACCCCGCCGACACCGCAGCGCCCGCCAGATCAAGCGCCATCACCTGCCGGGCCGCCTCCCAGCCGGGGGCAGAAACACAGGACGTATTGCCCAGACGGCGACAGGACTGTCCGATGATGGTGATTTCCAGTTCACGCACCAGAGCCTGTTCGAAATTGTTCCGCTCGGTCGTGGTCAGGCACGCGAAACTCTCCACCGCGTTGTCTGTGCAGGCGATAGCTGCGGCAGCAGCAAAGCCTGCGATGGCGGGTACATTCTCGGTGCCTGCACGCGCGCCACGCTCCTGCCCGCCGCCCGGGCGGACGTTGACGATAGCAGTGCCCGGCAACGTGATCAGGGCGCCTGCTCCCATCGGCGCGCCGATCTTGTGGGACGACACCACCAGCCAGTCTGCCATGCCGGTAAAGCTGGAAACCTTGGTCTTGCCTGCCATTTGCACCGCGTCACACAGGACCGAACCACCGGCAGCGCGCGTCATGGTGGTGATGGCATCCAGCTTCTGGATCGTGCCAGTTTCATTGTTGGCGCCCTGGGCAATCACCAGCGGCCGCTTGCCGGGCGAGAGTGTGGCCAGCCTGGCCTTCAACCAGTCCACATCGATCAGCGCACTGGCATCCACCGGGATGGTCTCGAACTCCGGCCACAACTCAGACGCCAACGCCCATACTGCATCATGCTCCACCGCTGAAACCAGTACCGGAGAAAAGCCCTGGGCGCGGGCGCTGTGCATCGCCAGATGCAGCGCCTCGGTTGCCCCGCTGGTGAAAGTGATGTCGTCCGGCCGCACCTCGAAGACGCGCCCCAGGGTCTCGCGCGCATCTTCCATCACGCGGCGTGCCGCCCTGCCCTCGCCATGCACTGACGATGGATTACCACCCACAGCCAGCGCGGCCAGCATTGCCTCGCGGGCCTCCGGTCGTAGCGGCGATGTCGCATTGTGATCGCAATACAACCTCATGTGGCGTGAACCCCGCCCATCCCATGGGCACGCAGCCGCCCGGCTGTGACACAGCGCCCGCTATCGCCTTGCACGCTGGATGGCCCGGCGGCCATCGCGGCTGCCCGCCCGCGCACCGCATCGGCCACAATGTCAGCCAGCGTGATCGAGGTCAGAAACTGGTCGATATGCACGGTCAGTTCGGCCCAGAGATCATGGGTGATGCACCGGCTGCTGCGGCCCTGACAGCCAAGCGCGTCACCCTTCTGGCAGGCTGTGACCCGGATTTCCTCGTCCACTGCGGCCACCACCGCCGACACCGAGATCGCACCCGGATCGCGGGCCAGCCGATAGCCGCCACCGGGGCCGCGCACCGCCCGCACCAGACCTGCCCGGCGCAAGCGGGCAAACAATTGTTCCAGATAGCTTTGCGACAGGCCCTGACGCCCGGCAATATCGGCAATCGGCACCGACCGGTCAGCCCTGCCGTTGGCGGCCAGATCAGCCAGCGCCATCACCGCGTACCGGCCTTTCGTGGTCAGTTCCATGGCTGCAATCCCTCCGATGTTACAAGCCTGATCGCAAAGGCGACCCACCGATACGCGTGCTGCACGAAGCGCGTTGCACCCCGTCTTGAACTGTGCGCAAAAGCCCCGACATGACAGGGGACGCAGACGCTCACCCCGACACGCAACCCAAAGGAAACAGGACCCGGTTCAACGCCGTCGCAGCGTGCTTACTATTCCCGACAAATGCGGTCAAGAATTGGAACGCGTTTGTGAGCGGATGGTGGCGGGTTTTTCGACAGCCTATCGATCCGGTGACCGAAGCCCAGACCGGACGGACACCAGAATGGCAGAACTTGTATTCACCGGCGCCGCAGGCCGCCTCGAAGCCCGTTACACGCAGGCCACCGAAGAGCGGGCGCCAATTGCGCTCATCCTGCACGGCCACCCGCGCGCTGGCGGCTCGATGATGGACCGGGTCTCGGTGATGAGCCACAAACTGTTTGTCGAGCGTGGATTTTCGGTGCTGCGGTTCAATTTCCGGGGCGTCGGGCGCAGTCAGGGCCATTTTGACAATGGTGTGGGCGAACTGTCCGATGCGGCATCGGCTCTGGACTATATACAGAACCAGAACCCGAATGCGGTCCAGACCTGGGTGGCAGGCTATTCGTTTGGCGCCTATATCGGTTTGCAATTGCTGATGCGGCGTCCGGAGATCGATGGCTTCATTTGCTCGGCCACGCCATGCAACCATTATGACCTTGCCTTCCTTGCGCCCTGCCCGTCGTCGGGCATGATGTTTTATGGTTCCAATGATGCGGTTGCCCCGCCGCTGGATGTGGAACGCTCGGTCTCGAAAATCCGTACCCAGAAGGGCGAGGAAGTCGAGTGGGAGCAGATCGAGGGCGCTGACCATTTCTTCAGTCAGCATCTGGATACCCTGCGTGAGCGTGCCGGTGTCTATCTCGACCGGCGACTGGCCATGCCGCCGAAGATCGCCCCACCCCCGCGGCGCTAAGGCCTTTGAACGGGGCTGGCGGTGGCAGTCCGGTTTGCGCCTTCCCCCACGGGTGACTTGCATCTTGGCCATGCCTATAGTGCGCTGCTGAACTGGCAGGTCGCCCAAACCACCCACGTGCCTTTCCTGCTGCGCCATGAGGATATTGACGCAAGCCGGGTGCGCGCGCAGTTTTACACCCGTATCGAAGAAGATCTGGCATGGCTGGGACTGGAATGGCCAAAGCCGGCCCGGCGCCAGAGCGGGCATCTGGACGTTTACCGCGCGCGGCTGGACACGCTGGCCACACTGGGCGTGGCTTACCCCTGTGCAAAGACCCGCAAGGACGTGGCCGAAGCCGCTGACAGTGCCCCGCAGTTGGGGAGCGAAGGCGCAGCACCGCTGCTGGAACGGCCATCACAATCTGACATCGCAGACACGCTGCACAATGGTGCAGCCTATGCGTGGCGGTTCGATCCGCGTGTGGCCAGTGACCTGTTGGGGGCGCAGCGCCCGGTGTTCGAAGAATATGGCCGTGGCACAATGACGGCCGATCCGTTCCGGCTGGGCAGCGTGATTCTGGGTCGCAAGGATGCCCCGGCAAGCTATCATGTCTGCGTGGTCCATGATGACGCAGAGCAAGCCATCACCGAGGTGATCCGGGGCGAAGACCTGGCCAACAGCACTCATCTGCATGTCGTGCTGCAAGCCTTGCTGGGCCTGCCGACACCCACGTACCGCCATCATCGCCTGATCACAGACGCGCAGGGCAAGCGGTTGGCCAAGCGCGATGATGCCGCCAGCCTGCGCAGCCTGAAAGACGCAGGGGCCACCCCGGCGAGCATCGCCGCCATGCTCGGGCTGGACCCCGTTTGATGGACAACATTGACCCGTCCGCTCGTGCCCATGCGCTGGGCGTGATCGCGCTGCTTGCCGGGGCGTGTTGCATTGCGCTTGCCCCGATCATGGTGAAGGTCTCCGAACTGGGGCCACAGGCCAGTGCGGCATGGCGGCTGATCCTCGCCTTGCCCTTGCTCGCGCTTTGGTCTGCAGTGGAGCAGAGGCGCGATCCATCCCCTGTCGATGCCAAACGCGGCCGCGTGGCGCTGCTGGGCTGGGCTGGACTCTGGTTCGGGCTGGATCTGATCACCTGGCATGCCGGGATCGTGCGCACCAGCGCCGCCAATGCAACATTCCTGGCCAATCTGACCCCGGTCTTGCTGGTGGCGGGTACCTGGATCGCCACCCGCAAGTTGCCGGAAGGCCGCCTTGTCGTCACCGTCCTGATCGCTCTGGCCGGGGCCTTCCTGATGAGCGGCGGGGCGCCGGGCCTGAACCCGCAGATGATCAAGGGCGACCTTCTCTCAGCCTTCTGGCCACCCATGACCCTGTCAGCCTGGCTGCCGCTGATCGTGCTGGGGGCTGTGTCCCATGTTGGCGGACAAGGCCTGCTCGCCTGGGCGCTGGGCCGGGTGGCCGCCCCGGTGGCAGGCGTGATCATTCTGGTCCAGCCAGTCGTGGCAGGCCTGATCGGCTGGGTCTGGCTGGGTGAGGCTTTGGGCGGCCTGCAACTGGCCGGCGGGGCATTGGTGCTGGTTGCAGTGTGGCAGGCCCGGCAGTTGAAGGGGTAAGGATCCCCCTACCCCGCGCTGACATGGGCTTCGGCGTCTTGCTGGTCGAACAGGTGCAGGGCCATGCGGGCGGCCTGTCCGCGCGGGCCGGTCAGTGTCGGGTCGTGGTGCAGCAGCAGGCGCGCATCATCTCGGGCCAATGGCAAGAGGTCGCGGTGAGCGGCGGCATCGGCGAGTTTGAAGGCAGGCAGGCCCGACTGGCGCAGGCCCAGAAGATCGCCGCCGCCGCGCAATTCGAAATCTTCTTCGGCAATGCGGAATCCGTCTTCGGTCTCGCGCAGGATACTGATCCGGCGTGTGGCGGTTTCGGTCAGCGGGCCCTTGTACAGGAGAATGCAGAACCCCGGCTTGCCACCCCGTCCGACCCGGCCGCGCAACTGGTGCAATTGGGCCAGGCCAAACCGCTCGGCATGTTCGATCACCATCACGCTGGCCTCGGGCACATCGACCCCGACTTCGATCACCGTGGTCGCCACCAGAATGCGGGCGCTGCCATCGCGGAACCGGTCCATGGCCGCCGCCTTGTCTGCCGGTTTCAGCTTGCCATGGACCAGC
>JALOSP010000186.1 GCA_025458365.1 Hyphomonadaceae bacterium | reverse complement strand
TTCCGCCCTCACGGGTGAGGGGCAAGACCATCAAGGCCCTGCCCGTTGGGTGCGTGGTGCGGCGCTGGCTGGCTGTTGTGCCAGAGCCTCCCACACGGGGTTTGGATCATGCCTGACCGACGGTCTTTCAGACCTTCTCGACCGCAGCATAATCCAGATCGACCGGCGTTGACCGGCCAAACACGGACACGGTGACTTTCAACCGTGACTTGGCTTCATCGACAGTCTCGACGACGCCTTCAAACGACTGGAACGGACCTTCGTTGACCCGGACCTTCTCGCCAATCTCGAAGCTGACGGTGGGACGCGGACGCTCTGCGCCCTCCTCGACCGAGCCCATCAACTGCTTCACTTCACGTTCCGACACCGGGGTCGGCTTCTTGCCGCCTTCGGCACCGAGGAAGCCGGTGACCTTCGGGGTGTCCTTGATCAGATGGTAGGTGGCATCCGACAGCTGCATCTTGACCAGCACATAGCCGGGGAAGAACCGTCGCTCTGACACGCGCTTGCGGCCACGCACCACTTCGGTCACCTGCTCGGTGGGCACCATGACTTCTTCAATCTGGTCGCTCAGGCCCTTCAGTGCCGCCTGATCCTTGATCTGGTCGGCGACCTTCTTTTCGAAGTTCGAATAGGCGTGGACGATATACCACTTCGCGTTCATCAAATGGGTTCCCGTCAACCGTAAAGCTGGCCTGCGGCAAACCGCAGGAGGCTGTCCACAAGGAAGAAGAACAAGGCCGCGATCACCACCATGATCAGCACGAACACTGTCGAGATCAGGGTCTCGTTGCGGGTCGCCCACGTCACCTTGCGGCCTTCGGCGCGGACTTCGCGCAGGAACTGCAGGGGAGAGGTCTTGGGTTTGGCGGCGTCGGCCATGGTCTGCTTCATTCCATCATCTCGTGCGGCGGGAACCCTTCAACTGGGGCGCCGCCGCGCGACATTCAATCATTTCCCTGCGCTTTGGCCTGTCCACGCACGGTGCGCGTCACGACGCGCACCCGGTGCGATGGCAGGGGCAGAGGGACTCGAACCCCCGACCCTCGGTTTTGGAGACCGATGCTCTACCAGCTGAGCTATACCCCTGTGGTGTCCCTGGACACACCGGAAACCCGGCACAACCAACGTCCACAAAGCGCACCGCGCCCGGGGCCGGTGGGCCAAGGGCGCGGAACGTGGGCTATGACGGAAAGGGTCAGGGATTGCAAGATGGGGTATGCATTGGGGTGTTCTTGCTGGCGGTCGGGGACTAAAGAAGCCTTGGCCGACCACAGGCTGCAGTCTGGTGCGAGATTGGAGGAGGCAAGTGTGGACAAAAAGTTCAACTCAACTGCCCGATGGCTCATTCCCGCCTTTGGGTTGGCCCTTGTCGCTGTTGGCGGCCATGCTCTGATGCAACGCCCCGATCCAATCGCAATCCTAACCGGGCGCACACCAACAATTGAGCCGGCCCGACTGATTGGTCGCTGGACCGCCGAAGAAACGCGGGCTTGCAGCGGAAACTCGAACTGGGTCGAATATGCGGCGGATGGAAGCGTGCGCTTTCCCGACCGTACTGGTCGTTGGGAACTCGAGGGCGACATGTTGGGAACACCGGAACCGACAGAAGCGGAACTTGCCGCGATGCGCGCTGTCGCTCTGGCCAGATTTCGTTCAAATCCACAATTTGACGACTCATCAAATGGTGCAGGCCCCATTGGCGCCGCAACACCCGAAGAAATGGCAGACGCGGTGGTAGCAGCCGGGCTGGCAGCAGCCGCGATGGACGCACAAATCGTTGAGCTAACCGCAAACACGTTGAAACTTGATCTTGGGAGCAGGCTGTGGGGCGATGCTGTCACCTTCCACCGTTGCACGCGCGGGTCCCAGTAGCCGCGCATTGTGGCGCTCAGGCCGGAACAAAGCCCTTGAAGCGCCGCCTGCTCTGTCACTGGCGTGCCGCACTCGGGTTTGCGACAGGTCGGCCCGCTTCGACCTGCCCGCCTGACCTTCCAGTCACAGCAAAAGCCGGTTGCGGGACGCTACCAGACATGGTGAGATCACCACGGGTGGTGCAGTCGGTGCTTTGGGCGCGGGTCATGGCCTGATGCTGCGGAGGGCACATGACATTTGGGGCAGAGACCGGTTTGGCCGGGGGGACTGGCACCCGCGAAACCCTGACGTTTCACACCGGCGTCCGTGGGCGGGATTTTCTGGGCGGGGCGTTGAAGCTCGGCCTGCTGAACCTGATCACGCTGACGCTCTACCGGTTCTGGGCGCGCACCCAGGTGAGGCGCTGGATGTGGGCCGGGCTTTCTTTGAATGGCGAGAGCTTCGAATACACCGGGCGCGGGATCGAACTGTTCAAGGGCTTCCTGCTGGCGCTGGTGGTGTTCACCATCCCTTATCTGCTGGTGGTGTTCGGGGCACAATTGCTGCCGCCCCTGATCGGTGCGCCGATCCTGCTGGCATTTGTGCTGTTTGCCTACTGGGCCATCGGCGCGGCGATCTGGCTGTCGTTCCGCTATATCGCCAGCCGCACGGTCTGGCGCGGCATCCGCTTCCAGCTGCGTGGCAGTGCGGTTGATTATGGCTGGCTGGTGTTCGGACAGTCGATCCTGACTGCGATCACGCTGGGCTGGTATGCACCACGCGCATTCATCAAGCAGGCCGAAGGTCTGTGGGGCGACCTCAGCTTCGGTGACCTGCCCTTCGGGTTTGATGAGGCAGAGGCCCGCAAGGAAAAGCTGTATCTGCGGTTCGCCATCGCCTGGTTTGGTCTTGTCTTTGCCTACTTTGGTATTGCCGGTGGTATCGGGGCGATCATGGCGGCCAACGCGGCCTATGGTCTGGACGCGATCCCTGATGGCATGATCGGGATCGTAATTGGCGGTGTGCTGTTTGGTCTTGTATCATTGATCGCGGTGACGCTGGCATTTGCCGCCTACAACATGGCATGCCTGCGGGCACTGGTGCGAGCGCTGTCGCTGGACCAGGCAACCTTCCGGCTCACAGCAAGGACGCCGGGCTATCTGGGGCTGATCATCGTAAACGCCCTGATCATCGCCTTTTCGCTCGGTCTGCTCACCACCGTGGCGCAGATCCGTTCGTTCGCCTTCATCATGCGCCATCTGTCAAGCGAAGGCACAGTTGACTTCGCCCAGGCCGAGCAGGCAGAGCGCGGACCTGATCAGGCCGAAGGGCTGGCCGACAGCCTCGATATCGGGATCATCTGATGGACGCACGGTTCAGTGACGGGCGCAGCGCCATTGCCGGTGCGGTTGAAGTCGAGGTCAGCGCGCACGCCCTGACTCTCAAGGACCGGGCGACCGGCACAGTCACTGAATGGCAACTGGCTGACTTGCTGATTGCAGACCGCGACGCGCGACGGTTGACCGTCTCCAGCAACACCGACGCGCGGCTGACCCTGTCGGATGCCGATTTCGACGCGGTCGTGGCGCGTGCGCCGCAGTTGCAGCTCATCAGCGAGAAGCGCAAGGCGACACGGCTGGTAGTGATGCTGACGACAGCAGCAGCTGTTCTGGCGGCCACGATCTATTTCGGTATTCCCGCCGCGGCAGTCCCGCTGGCCAGGATCACCCCGATTTCCTACGAGCAACAATTGGGGCGATCGATTGATGCCCAGCTCGACATCGCCTTCGACCAATGCAGACCCACAGACCGCGAGGCGCTGGGCTTCATCCAGACACGTGCCGACCAGCTCGCTTCCAGTGCGGGGATTGATTATCCGGTCACAGTCCACCTGATCGACACCGAGATGGTCAATGCCTTTGCCCTGCCGGGCGGTCGGGTCTGGCTGACCAAGGGCCTGCTGGATGCAGCCGATAACGGCGATCAGGTGGGCGCAGTTCTGGCTCACGAGATTGCCCATATCGCCAATCGAGACGTGATGGTGTCGCTCTATCGCGCACTGGGATTCGGACTGATCCTGGATGCGGTGATCGGCGGCGGCAGTGGTGCGGGCCAGCAGATCATCCTGTTGCTGACCAATATGGCCGACCTCAAGCATTCGCGCGACGTGGAAACCCGCGCCGACCGGGACGGCATGGAGATGTTGCATGCCACCGGGCTGACCTCACGCGGGATGGCCGGGTTCTTTGAAACTCTGGCGGCGATGGAAGATGAAGTGATCGACCGCGAGCGTATGGGCGACTGGATTGAACTGGCCACGTCACACCCTGACACGGCCCGGCGCGTGGAAGCCGCCAAAGCGATCGAAAAGGACGGTGCACCGGTGTTTCCGGCCGACCAGTGGACCCGGATTGCCAAAGTATGTGGCTGATCCGGGCCAAGGCGCGAAACCTGCCCGCGCCGATTTTCAGCTC
>JALOSP010000185.1 GCA_025458365.1 Hyphomonadaceae bacterium | reverse complement strand
CGCGCTCCGAGATTGCTGCCGAATTGATCCTGACGGGCGGAACCGAGGAGCAGAAGGCACACTGGCTGCCGATGATCGCCTCGGGGGAGACCCTGCCCACCGCCGTGTTCACCGAGCCGAACACAGGCTCGGACCTCGGTGCGCTGCGCACCAAGGCGGTGCTGGACGGCGATCAATGGGTGGTGACCGGCAGCAAGACCTGGATCACCCATGCGGCCCGCGCCGATGTGATGACCATGCTGGTGCGCACCATGCCTGACACCACTGATTTCCGTGGCCTGTCGATGCTGCTGGCGCCCAAGCCGCGTGGGACAGACGACAATCCGTTCCCGGCAGACGGCATGACCGGTGGCGAGATCGAGGTTTTGGGCTATCGCGGCATGAAAGAATACGAGCTGGGGTTTGACGGCTTTACCGTCCCTGCTGGCAATCTGCTGGGCGGTGTCGAAGGCCTCGGCTTCAAGCACCTCATGGCGACGTTTGAAAGCGCGCGCATCCAGACGGCCGCGCGCGCTGTCGGGGTGGCCCAGAATGCACTTGATCTCGGCTTGCGCTATGCGCTGGACCGCAAGCAGTTCGGTTCCGAGATTTTTGCTTTCCCCCGCGTGCACAACAAGCTGGCCATGATGGCCGCTGAAATCATGGGCGCGCGCGTGCTCACCTATTTTGCCGCGCGCCAGAAGGATGAGGACAAGCGCTGCGATCTGGAAGCCGGGATGGCCAAGTTGCTGGCGGCCCGCGTGGCCTGGGCGGCAGCAGACAATTCCCTGCAAATCCACGGCGGCAATGGATTCGCACTGGAATATCCCGTCAGCCGCGTGCTGTGCGACGCCCGCATCCTCAACATCTTCGAAGGCGCAGGCGAAATCCAGGCCCAGGTGATCGCTAGGCGCTTGCTGGGGGTGTGAGGGGGGCATCCTCCCACCCCTCCCACCCACACGCCAATCCCGGACGCACACCCTGATTCGTGACTCGACTCTCCATCCATCCTGTGACTAGAACATAACAGGAACAAATGGAGTGGTCCGATATGGCCGGGTCAGTGGAACAGCTCAGGACGATGGTGGGGGCGCTGGAGACGGCGCATGCCGTGCCTGCCTGTCTGCCCTTGGGCGTGGCCGGGCTGGATGCGGCGCTGGGGGGCGGGATCGCGGTCAATGGCGTGACCCAGATGATGCCTGCTGGCGCGCTGGACGAGGCGGCGACGCTGCATTGCGCGCTGGGCATGGCAGGCCAGCTGCTGGCCCACCGGCATGGCGATCTGGTGATCGTGGCTGATGGCGCACAGATCGGCCAGTGGGGCATGATCCATGCCCGGGGGCTGGCTTTGCTGGGGATTGACCCGGCGCGCGTGCTCCTGGTGACGCCGCGCACGCCAGCCGATGTGCGGGCCTGTGTTGAGGAAGCCGCGCGCTCTGCCGGGATTGGTGCGGTGCTGGGCTGGCTGTCTTCGAAGTCCGGGTTCGAGCTTGTGCCCGCCCGGCGCGTGCAGCTGGCTGCCGAGGAGGCTGCCACCCCGGTGCTGCTGGCCTGTGCCCTGCGTACGGCGGCCTTTGCCCCGGCGCGCGCGCGGCTTTCTGTCTGCCCACGGCCAGGCCCGGTGCCCGATTGGGTGCGTCTGCTTGCGCCTGACATTCCCCTGCCACCCCCGGGCGACCCCGCCTGGACGGTGGAGATCATCCGTGCCCGATCTGGTGGGCGTGGCCGTTTTGCACTGGAGTTTGACCATGCGTCGTATCGTCTGCGTGACCCTGCCCCAATGGGCGACCGAGCGGCTCATCCGCGAGAACAAGAGCGAGCGGCTGATCAAGGGGCAGTCCGTCCGGCAGTCTATCGGGCAGGCTGAACCCTTTGCCACCACCATGAGCCTGAAGGGTGCCCGGCGCCTGATCGGGCTGAACCCGGCAGCGGCGCGGGCAGGGCTGGCCAGTGGCATGGCGCTGGCGGCGGCCCGCGCGCTGGTGCCTGACCTTGTGGTCGCTGATGCCGACCCTGCCGCAGAGGCCGCTGATCTGGAGGCGCTGGCCCGCTGGTGCACGCGCTGGACGCCCTGGGTATCTGTGGCGCAGGCACCGTGCAGCGGTGGGGCGGCCCTGATGCTGGACGTGACCGGGTGCGCCCATCTGTTTGGCGGTGAGCAGGCGATTCTGGCCGATATGGCGCTGAGGCTGCGCAAGCTGGGGCTGACCGCCGCGCTGGCCATGGCGTCCACCCCGGGTGCGGCCTGGGCGCTTGCCACCCATGACCGGCGGGCTTCACAGGGGCTGGTGGTGCTGGACGGTGACGTGCGTGCGGCGGTCTGCGCCCTGCCGGTGGAGGCCTTGCGGATCGATGCAGGCACGGCCCACGGGCTGCGTGCCCTGGGCTTGAAGCGGATCGGGTCGCTGGCCGGTCTTGCCCCGGCAGCCATCGCCCGCCGGTTTGGTGCAGGCCTGGTGCGCGCGCTCGACCGGGCGCTGGGCGTGGAAGACGAAGTGGTGAACCCGCTGGCCGAGGTGGTGCCCTGCCGGGTGCGGCTGCGGCTGGTCGAGCCTCTGGGCACACTGGAGGGGCTGGAGATCGGGCTGGGCAAGGCGATCGCTGAACTCACCGCCGTGCTCGAAGACCGGTGCGAGGGCGCCCGTCAGGTGCAGATCGGCTTCTACCGGGTCGATGGCGTGCTGTTCACCCTGTCGGCCGGTGCGGCCCGCGCCCACCGCGATCCGGTGGTCTGGACCAGGCTGTTGTCGCACTGCCTGTCGCGCGATGGGGAGCGGTTCGATCTGGGCTTCGGTGTCGATCTGATCGAGGCTGCGGTGCCGATACTGGAACCGGTGACCGGCGAGGTGGTGGACCTCGATCCGGTGGCCGCAGCGGCCCTCAAAAGCGCCGATGCGGTGCATCGCCTGGCCGAACGGCTGAGTGCGCGGATCGGCGCCAGCCGGGTCAATCGGCTGGTGGCGGTGGACAGCTGGGTGCCGGAGAAGACGCAGGGGGTTATGCAAGCTTTGCTCCCCCGTCCAACGGGGGAGCTGTCAGCGAAGCTGACTGAGGGGGTGTTCAGGCGGGGGCAAACACCCCCTCCGTCAGGCTCGCGCCTGACACCTCCCCCGTTGGACGGGGGAGGAAAAAAACACCGACCGCCCCTCCTGCTCACCCATCCCGAACCGGTCGATGCGATTGCCGAAGTGCCGGACGGCCCGCCCCGGCTGTTCCGCTGGCGCCACCAGCCGTTCAAGGTGACCCGTGCCGAAGGGCCGGAGCGGCTGATCTGCGACAGTCCCGAGCCGCGCGACTATTACAGGATAGAGACCGATCAGGGCCGCCGCTTCTGGCTCTACCGTCAGGGTCTGCCGGGTGCGCCACCGGCCCACCTGCCTGCGATAGACCCGCCCGCGCCGGTGCGCTGGTTCCTGCATTCCACTGGCTGACCAATTCGAGAGCCATCAGAACGATGTCCCAACCAAACGTCCTGACCGCCCTGTCTCCTGCGGCGTTCGAACCGGTGTGCGCCACGAACTTCTCGTTCCTGGCCGGTGCCTCGCACGGTGATGAACTGGTGTGGACCGCCAAACGCCTTGGCCTGTCGGGCATCGGTGTGGCCGATCGCAACAGCGTGGCCGGTGTGGTGCGCGCCCATGCGGCGGCGAAGGAGGCCGGACTGCGGCTGATTGTGGGGGCGAGATTGGTGGAGATGCTCCCCTCTCTTCGCGCAGTGGGGAGAGGGGCTGGGGGTGAGGGGTGGCAGGGCAAGGTTCCAGCTTCAAGCATGTGCGCAAATGTCGAGAACCCCTCACCCCAACCCCTCTCCCCACTGCATGGGGAGAGGGGCAGTTCCTGGACACTTTCCTTCCAAACCATCGTCTATCCACGCACCCGCACTGCCTGGGGCTGTCTCACCACGGTGCTGACCCGGGGCAACAGGCGGGCGAAGAAGGGCGACTGCCACCTGACCTGGCCGGATGTGCTTGAAGCCATGGCCGACGCCTGCGCCATCCTGATGCCGCCACCGGTGCTGGATGAGGTCTGGCTCGCAGAAGCAGCTCGCCGGATCAGCCAGACGCCGCGCTCGTGCCGCCTCTTCGTGGCCGTCACCCGCCCGTTTGACGGCACCGACCGGCAGCGGCTGGCCATCCTGGCCGGTCTGGTGAAACACACCCGCGCCCGGCTGATCGCCAGCAATGACGTGCTGTTCCATGCGCCAGAGCGGCGGCTGCTGGCCGATGTGCTGATGTGCATCCGCGAGAAGAAGCAGCTCGATCAGGCAGGCACTGCCCGCCTGGCCAATGCCGAGCGCTGCCTGAAGGCGCCTGATGAAATGGTGCGGATTTTTGCCGCCTGTCCGCACGCCAT
>JALOSP010000184.1 GCA_025458365.1 Hyphomonadaceae bacterium | reverse complement strand
GCGGGCCGGGACACTGCCATCCAGCGGCGGAGCTGCACCAATCGGCTGGTCGCGCTCACGCTCACGCCGCCTCCGCTTGCGCCGCTTGTGAAAACCTTCAGCCTTGTTCCAGCTCCAGCCCTGCAGGATCGCGACACCGAGGAAGATCGCGAACAGGGTCGGATTGAAGCTGGTGAATGCCCAGATCGCAAGCCAGAACAAGAGCGACCCGACCATGCCGCCCGATTTGGCATGATCGACCAGACTGTCGTGTGATCGGCGGTCTCGGCCGCCTTCACCATCGTCATCATCGTTGTCGTGATCGTCGCCCCAAAGTGTGCGGCCGCTCCATGCACCATCTGTCTCATCGTGATCGTCACGGTCATGGCGCTGCCATTTGCTACGTCGCTGCCGCTCCATCCGTTGCCACTTGTATCGACCCACCGCAGTCCAGCCTTACCTGTTACCAGCATCGACGAGGGCGCGACGCAATTCCTGTGTCATTTCAGTCATCCGCCGCTCGACTTCCACCCGCTTGCGACGGCCTTCTTCCTGGGTGCTGATCACCCCGGTGATGGTGTCGATCAGGTCGCGGTTGGCCTGTTCCAAGGTTTCCAGATCGACAATTCCACGCTGGGATTGCTCTTCGATGGCAATCGATTGATCCTTCATCATGGCCGATGTCTGACGCAGCATCTCGTTGGTGGCGTCGGTCACGGCCTTGTTCATGGCCAGCGCCTCTTCCTGCTTGCGCAGCCCCAAGAGCAGCACCATCTTCTGCTTCCACAAGGGAATGGTCAGCCTGGTTGAGGCCTGCAGACTTTCGATCAGGGTCTCGTCGCCCGACTGGACAATGCGGATCTGCGGCAATTGCTGGATGCCCACTTGCCGGGCCTGCTTGAGATAGAAAACCCGCTTCTCCAGCCGTTCGAGCGCTTGTTCGGCGTCACGGTAGGCCTGGGCTTCGATCATCCCGTCGCCGGTCAGCGCGGCGGTCTCGGCAATGGATTTCAGTTCGGGCAGGCGCGTTGCCCGCATGTCTGCGGCAAATGCCTCGCCCGCCTCGATATAGCTGGTCAGCTGGCCGATGGAGTGGGCGGTCTGCTCGTGCAGGTCGTCCAGCACGGCAATGTCACGCCGCAAGCCGTCGCGCCTGCGCTCCAGATCGATCGCAATCGAGTCGATCTGACCGGCCACGTCATCGTAGCGCATCTTGAACTTCTCGACCTCGGCGCGGGCATTGCCAAACATCCGGCCGAGAAAACCCTTCTTCTGGACCGAGGCAGGATCGAGGCCCTTGGCCTTGGCGATGATTTCCGACAGCAGCTTGCCTGTGTCGCCCAGTTCGCGGTTTTGGGTCTGGGCCAGAATCTTGTCCGCATAGGCGACCACATTGCGCTGGGCTTGATCGCCATAGGTCGCGATTGTGGCGCGGTCATCGAGCGAGAGCTGTGACCGGATTCTGTCCAGTTCGGCACGATCAGCCTTGATGGCCGGCAGCGGCAGAGTGGCCGTCGTGGTCTGAACCGCCGTCGCGACCGCCTCAGGCTGGCTCAAAACGGGTTGTGGACCCTCGTTCGTCTCACTCATGCCGTGTGTCCTCCCCGACACTGGTTGCCCTTGCTGGCTCAAAGTAGGGGCTTTGGACGGGTTACGCATCATGTGTTTGCAAGAATCTTGCAGGTCGGATGATAAATTTCAGCAATCTGCGCCAGAGGTGACCCGTCAGGGAGACTGGCTTGCATCTGTGGTTCAGGCCCGGAACAGGGACAATGGTTCATCCAGCCCCGCCACCATCCGCTGGTTCAGGCTGTGCAGGGCTTCTCCCGCGTTTGAATCACCGCGCAATTGCCAGTCGAAGAACAGCAAGGTTGCTGCCATGGCCACCGCATCGCGCCCCTCCCGGAAGACACTGGGTGCTGACCGGCGAACCTGCCCTGCAACCGTCAATCCATACAGACCGGTTCCCGCTTGCGGGACAGGCAAGGACCGTGGCGCGCCCACAAGCATGCCGCTTCCCGTGCTCATTGCGGCGGCCTGACCGAGTTCCCCGATATTGCCAATCGGGAACGCCTCGGCTGGATCGAGCGCCACGCTTGCGCGAAACCGGCCGTCAGCAAATGTGCTGTCAGGGCTATAGGCGTGGTTGAAACCCACCAGACGCATGGCAATACAGCATCCGTCATCATGGCCCCATGCCGCGATCACATTCGGTTCCATGCGCTCTGCTGTGGGGCCCAGTGCGGCGCGGACAGCGAAAATCTGGTCGCAGGCGTAACGCATTTCGGCCATCCGCCGCCAGCGGCTTTCGGCCAGCCCTTCATTCGGACGGGCCTGGAAATCAGGAGCGATCACCAGAAATCCACGTCCGGCCAGGGCCACCATCATCGCATCATAGGCAAGGCTTTGCGCCCTGCTCGATCCAGCCAGCAGGATGACCGGGATGGTGCGTGGCGGATCCACCGGGGTCGCGACCCGCATTGTCAGCCTGGCCCCGTCCGGACACAGACTTGAATGCTCGCGCACTGTTGCCGGGTGCACACCACCGGCATAGGCCATCGCCCTGTCAAACAGGTCGGTCCGTCCGCGGCGCCCCCTGCCAAACCATCTCGCCTGGGCCGGACCGCAGGCAAGCGCCCCCGCGATGCCGGGCAGACCGGCCAGCACACCGCGACGCACAAGACACGCCCCGGAAGATCCGACACTGGCCTCGCCTCCGCAAGACGGTGTGTCTGGTACTTGAGGAGTTACCGGTTGGCCCAAAGCTCGATCCTCACAAATTGATCAAAATCAAACGTGCACACGGTACGACATGGCCTGCAAACCAAGGGCGCCAGCTGTGGTGCCCGCTGGTCGCCGCTTGCGCCGCGACCTATGCTGATCGCAGAAGACCGCCACTTGCTTCTGGCGTCAATGCCTTCGAGCAAGGTCTGATCACAGTGGATCACTTTGATCGGGCAACCTGTTGCTCCAAGACCCATCTGGTGGGCAATGTCGATCCGCCGGGATCGGAACGCGCAAGTTACAACAGGGAGCATGAACGCGACCATGAAAGCTGCACGAAGCGCATCTGTGTGCCGCCTGCGGGCCTTTCGGGCCTGTCACGCTCTGGTCTTGCCGGGGATTGTCTTTTTGGCGCTGTCAGTGACCTCCCCGGTATCGGCACAGACCCTGCCCGAAGCGATTGCCATGACCCTGCAAAGCAATCCGGCGCTGCAAGTGCGCGTGTCGCAGGTCGAAGCTGCAGGCGAGCGACTGGTTCAGGCACGTGGCCAGCGCCGCGCACAGGCGGGGCTTGAAGTTTCAGCATCGCATGGTGCGATCTGGACCCGCCAGCGCTTCCTGAGCACCATCACCGCCGTGGACCAGGTCTCCAATTCGCCTGTGGCCGCTGGTCTGACCTTGAGTCAGCCCTTGTGGAGTGGCGGGCGGATCAGTGCGGCGACCGCGCTTGCCGATGCCCAATTGCGCCAGGCGCTGGCCGCACACGCCCAGACCGAATCAGGACTGATTCAGGGTGTGATTGTGGCCTACGCCGATCTGGCACGCGACCTTGCCCAATTGCAGGTGCGCGAAACCAGCGTGCAGGTGTTGCAACAGCAGCTGGCAGCCGCCCGCGCCCGGTTCGAGGCAGGCGACATCACGTTGACCGATGTCGCCCAGGTCGAGGCCCGCCTGGCAGCGGGTGTTGCTGCCGAGGCCCAGGCGCGCAGCCGTCTGGAGGCCAGCCGGGCCGCTGTCACCCGCCTGCTGGGGCAGGCACCATCGTCGCTCACGCCCGAGCCATTGGCGCTATCCGTGCCTGCCTCCCTCGACGATGCGCTCTCGCAGGCCCGGCGGGACAATCCAGGCGTCGTGCTGGCGCGGCTGGGCGAAGAACAGGCCAGCGCGGGTGTGCGCGCTGCAAGAGCATCCCATGCACCGCAGGCTTCGGTTTTTGTGCAGGGCAATACCCAGGTCAATCAGGGGTTTGACGACAATCGCGGCGGTTCGCTGGTTGTGGGCACGCGGTTGAGTGTTCCGCTCTACACGGCCGGGATTGGTGCGTCGCGAACCCGCGAGGCTCTGGCCCAGCAGACCGCAGCCAGGCATGTGACCACCGATGTCGTGCGCGGCGTGGACGAGCAGGTCACCACAGCCTGGTGGGGACTCATGGCCGCCCGCTCGGCCCAAACGGCTACCCGCCAGCGACAGGCTGCCGCCGCGCTGGCGTTCGAAGGGGCACAGATCGAGCAGTCTGTCGGGTTGCGGACCACGCTGGATGTGTTGGTCCAGCAGCAGGAGCTGCGCGAAGCCGAACTGGCAGTGGCGGCTGCAGCACGCGATGTTCTGGCCTCGAGCGCATTGCTGGCTTCG
>JALOSP010000183.1 GCA_025458365.1 Hyphomonadaceae bacterium | reverse complement strand
CAACTTTGCCGAGGCGCTGTTCCGGGTGCAAGCGCGCCGCGCCGGTGCCGGATCGCCCGCAGCCAATGCAGCCGCCCAGACCGGCGCCCTGAAGGACGCCATGCAACCGCTGGTGCTGGCCGCCTCCACCGTCCATGGCGAACCAAAGTTCCGCAGCGACTACAGCGCCATCGGCGACCGCTGGCAGCGCGAATTTGCCGCCGCCCGCGACCCGCAAGCCGTGCTGCACCGCAGCCTGACCACAGTGAACGCCTGCCGGGCCGACATCAACCGCTGGCGCGGCGGGCGTTAAAGCGCGCTGCGGGCACCTATGCTCGCAGTTGCGCGATAAACATATAAGATAAAGCGAATCTCTTTCAAAACCGAATGGGTTTGAAAGACTTTTGCTTTAGGCTTGCCTCACATCGTGGTGAACATGCTCCACAACAGTCGCCCCGGCAGCATGGTGAACAGCCCGGCAATGATCAGGCCCCACCAGGCGCCGCTCATATTGCGCAAGTGGGCTTGCAGATCCTTGCGCACGACGATGGCCCACAGCCCGCGCCCGATCGCGTAGAGCGACCAGAGTACGAGCAAGTGGATGAATCCGAACGGCCCGATCACCGGGGCAAAACTCTCGATGAACAGGGCCGCCACGCAGGTCACAAGCATGGTCGCGACCCACACCCGGCCGAGCGCCCTGTGCATCGGGGTTCCTTTCGGGCCATAGAGGATCAGGCCCCCAAGAGGCAGAGCGACAAGGACCGTGGCCAGATGCACCTGCACCGCCAGCGGCACCGTCGCCAGCAGGGCGAAGTCCGGCGCGGTCAGGCGGACATTGTGGGCCGCAACCCACCCCAGCATGCCAGGCACAAATGGCGCGATGGCAAACAGCACGATGCCGACACCGGCCCAGTTTTCGATCAGCCTGCGCCATGCCGGTTTGGCCATGTCATGGCGGTCAGCCTGCCGTGCGGCTTGCTGGATCTGGTCTGAGGTGAACGTCGATGACGGTGATGAGGCGATGTGCGGGGTGTTCATGTGCGGGGCACTCATGGAGGCGGCTCCAGCGGTTGCGGTTGACAATTGACGCATGGCGCCGCTTTTCACCGCCTGCAGCCGAAAGTGCGTGAGCGCGCTGCCACTTTTCGTGAAACGACAGAGCCTGCAGCCCCGATGACGATTGACGAAGCGCGAAACAACACCGCCTTTGACCGGCCAGACTTGATGCGGCAGGCGCCGCAGTTTGCGATCAGCGCCGGTGTCGGCGTGTTGCTGGCCGTGTCGGGCGCGTTTGGCACACTGGAAACGCCGCTGCTCGTGCGGCTGGCCTATTGGGTTCCCATCATGTTGATCGGGTCTGCGATCGGCTGGGTCGTGTCGAACCACCTGCTGGCCCTCGAGCGCTGGATCGGGTCGCCGGTGATGACCTGGCTGATAGTGACAATTGCTGTCAGCCTGATCATGGCGCCTCTGGTTCTGGGCATCGGGATCGGGTTTGGCTGGGCGTCTGCGGACTGGCGCAATGTGATCTATTACCTTGTGCCATCCTTTGCCATCTCTGGCTTGATGTGTGCCATCGGTGTGTTCCTCAACCGCTTGCCACAGGTCACCCATGGGCCAGCGGACACGGCGGAAACGGCCGAAACGGTTCCAGCCCGCCCTGCCTTCCTCGACCGGCTGCCTGCCCGCCTGTTTGGTGCCGAAATGATCGCTGTGGAAGCCCAGGACCATTACCTGAAGGTCCATACATCGCGCGGGACGGACATGATCCTGATGCGGCTGGCCGATGCGGTCAAAGAGCTGGAGGGCATCGAGGGCGCGCGCGTGCATCGCAGCTGGTGGGTGGCCAAAGGTGCGGTGCAACAGGCCGAGCGCGGCAATGGCAAGGCGCTGCTGGATCTGGCCGGCGGCTTGCAGGTGCCGGTCAGCCGGTCCTATGCCCGGGCCCTGCGCGAGGATGGCTGGTTTTGATTGGGCCGCCATCTTGGAAAGCCGTGGCGCACTGCCTATAGCTGCGCCAGCATTTCAGCTTTCGAGACCTTCATGACCAGCGTCAACGACATCAGAGCCCAGTTCCTGTCTTACTTCGGCAAGGCCGACCATGCGGTCATGGCGTCATCCCCGCTGGTGCCGCACAATGACCCGACGCTGATGTTCACCAATGCGGGCATGGTCCAATTCAAGAACATGTTTACTGGTGCAGAGGCGCCGCCTGCCCCGCGTGCCGCCACCAGTCAGAAGTGCGTGCGGGCCGGTGGCAAGCACAATGACCTGGACAATGTGGGCTATACCGCCCGCCACCATACCTTCTTTGAAATGCTGGGCAATTTTTCGTTCGGCGACTATTTCAAGGACGAGGCGATCACCCATGCCTGGACCTTGCTGACCCGCGATTTCGGGCTTCCGAAGGACAAATTGCTGGTCACGGTCTATCACACCGACGATGAGGCCGCGAATCTGTGGAAGAAGATCGCGGGCCTCACCGATGACCGGATCGTGCGGATTGCCACATCTGACAATTTCTGGTCCATGGGTGACACCGGCCCATGCGGGCCATGCAGCGAAATCTTCTATGATCATGGCCCGGACATCTGGGGCGGTATTCCCGGCAGCGCGGAGGAAGACGGGGATCGCTGGATCGAGATCTGGAACCTGGTATTCATGCAGTTCGAACGCCATGCCGATGGCAGTCAGACCAGCCTGCCCAAGCCCTCCATCGACACCGGCATGGGGCTGGAGCGGCTGGCCGCGGTGTTGCAGGGCGAGCATGACAATTACGACATCGACCTGTTCAAGGCGCTGATCGGTGCATCCGAAAGCCTGACCGGGGTGAAGGCTGACGGTGAGCGTCGGGCCAGCCACCGGGTGATCGCCGACCATCTGCGCTCCTGTTCGTTCCTGATTGCCGATGGCGTGACGCCGTCGAATGAAGGTCGGGGCTATGTGCTGCGCCGGATCATGCGCCGGGCCATGCGCCATGCCCACATGCTGGGCGCCAAGGATCCGCTGCTGCACCGTCTTGTGCCGGTGTTGGTGAACGAGATGGGCGGCGCCTACGGCGAGCTGCGCCGGGCAGAGGCCTTCATCACCGCCACTCTGGAGCAGGAAGAAACCCGGTTCCGCCGCACCCTTGGCCGTGGCCTGGCCCTGCTGGATGAAGAGGCTGCAGGTCTGAGCGAGGGTGACAGCCTGTCCGGCCAGGCCGCCTTCAGCCTCTATGACACCTATGGCTTCCCGGTGGATTTGACGCAGGATGTGTTGCGCGCGCGGGGTGTGGGGGTGGACATGGACGGGTTCAATGCCGCCATGGACAAGCAGAAGGCCGATGCGCGCGCTGCCTGGGCCGGGTCCGGCGCTGCGAGCACCGATGCCATCTGGCTGGAACTGAAGGATGCCCAGGGGGGCAGCGAGTTCCTGGGCTATTCCGGCACGGTGGGCACCGGGGTGGTGGCCGCCATTGTGGCCGATGGCACTGTGCAGGAGACCCTCACCGATGGGGCCAGGGCCGAACTGCTGTTCAACCAGACACCTTTCTACGCCGAAAGTGGCGGTCAGGCCGGGGATCGCGGCACCATTACATTCGACAATGGCGCGGTATTCACCGTGGCCGACACCCAAAAGCGGGCGGGCGCGCTGCATGGCCATATCGGCACGCTGACCGGTGGCAGCATCGCCATTGGTGCCGTCGCGACGCTGAGAGCCGAACCACATCGCCGCAAGGCCATCGCAGCCAACCACTCGGCCACCCATTTGATGCACGCCGCCTTGCAACACGTGCTGGGCCCGCATGTCACGCAGAAGGGCAGCCTCGTGGAAGAAGACCGGCTGCGCTTTGACTTCGCCCATGGTGCGGCGATGACGCAAGAGCAGATTGACGCGGTGGAAGCCGAGGTCAATGCCGTGATCCGCCAGAATGCGGCAACTTCGACCCGTCTGATGACGCCGGAAGCCGCCATCGAACAGGGCGCGATGGCGCTGTTTGGCGAGAAATATGGCGATGAAGTCCGTGTCCTGGCGATGGGCGAGGCGCTCGATGGTTCGCCGAAGTCCTACTCGGTGGAATTGTGCGGCGGCACGCACGTGTCAGCCACCGGCGAGATCGGGGCGTTTGTGATCCTGGGCGAAGGCGCGGTGGCGGCTGGCGTCCGACGGGTGGAAGCCGCCACCGGGCAGGCTGCTCTGGATTACCTGAAGGGCGAACTGGCCAGTGCCCGGTCGGCTGCCGATCTGGTCAAGGCCAAGGTCGCCGACCTGCCGGAGCGGGTGGCTGCGTTGATGGCAGACCGCAAACGGCTCGACCGGGAACTCACCGATGCGCGCGCCAAGCTGGCGCTGGGCGGCGGTGGCGGCGGCACTGTG
>JALOSP010000182.1:683-5055 GCA_025458365.1 Hyphomonadaceae bacterium | reverse complement strand
CAAACAATGCTGGAACAGCAGAGCATATTCACCAAGCTGCTTTCGTCAGACAAGATGGCGAAGGCCTTTCGATTTTTAGTTTAACTTTGGATCTTCAATACTTAAGAGACAATATCGCTTCAAGAAATGCTTCTGGAGTTTTCTCTAGAAGTTTTGGTTTGAGATTTTTTGTGAGCCAAGAAAGCGGCAAAACGAGTCAGATCTTCTCTAGAAATGTGACTTTAGTGGATCGGGGTGAGTACCGAACTCCGCCAGCACCCGTGGCAGTTTGAAGGTCACGCCCTCGCGGGTGACTTCCACGGTCTCGATCGTCACCGGACGGTGGCGGGCTATTGCCGCGATCACGTCTTCCACCAGATCCTCGGGCGCACTGGCCCCGGCGGTGAGGCCCACCGAGGTTACGCCGTCAAACCACGACCAGTCGATGCCGGTGGCATCATCGACCAGATGGGCGGCGTTTGCACCGGCACGCAGGCCAACTTCGACCAGCCGCACAGAATTTGAGGATGTTTTCGAGCCGATCACCAGCAGCAGGTCGCACCGTGCGCCAATGGCCTTGACCGCATCCTGCCGGTTGGTGGTGGCATAGCAGATGTCTTCCTTGTGGGGCGCAGCGACCGCGGGGAAGCGGGCTTGAAGGGCCGTCACAATGTCGGCGGTGTCATCCACGGACAAGGTGGTCTGGGTGACAAAGGACAGACGTGCCGGATCGGCGGGCGCCAGCCGTGCCACATCGTCGACCGTTTCGATCAGCGTCACGGCACCATCGGGCAGCTGGCCCATCGTGCCTTCGACTTCCGGGTGGCCGGCATGACCGATCAGCACGATCTCGCGTCCCTCGGCGTGATGACGCTCAGCCTCGACATGGACTTTGGAGACCAGGGGGCAGGTGGCATCAACATAGACCATGTTGCGTGCCTGGGCTTCGGCAGGCACGTGTTTGGGCACACCATGGGCTGAAAACACCACCGGGCGGTCATCCGGGCAATCGGCCAGTTCATCGACAAACACAGCGCCCATGGCCTTCAGCCGCTCGACCACATGGATATTGTGCACGATCTCGTGGCGCACATAGACCGGTGGGCCCCAACGGGCGAGGGCCCGCTCCACGATCTGGATCGCACGGTCCACCCCGGCGCAGAAGCCGCGCGGGCTGGCCAGCCACAGGGTGAGGGGGGCTGCTTTCCGGGGCGTCTGACCGGTGTCTGAAAGAGTGTCTGCCATCGTGTCGTCCGATCTGCTCTTGACTGTGTTGCCCGCGTCCTGCCGCCTTGCCGTCGCGATGGTGACGCAATCCGTTGCGAGCGGTCGCGGTCAGCCCTATGGAAACTCTCCAACCCGGATCGGCCTGCCGGCCTCTCGCTGTCAGGTGATGGCAAGCACGATCCAATGCAAGTCGCAAGTCTGCCACGAAAGGCCACCACCGGTGCAACATGCTGTGAAAACTGTCTGCCTGACGGGCGTGCTGGCGGGATTGCTGGCTGCCAGCGGGTGCGCCACCCGCACTGCGCCTGAAGCCGCACCCGAAACTGCCGGGCCACCGCCAGCATCACAGACTGCGGGCGAAGGCGGTCAGCAGGTTTCCGCCCCGGCCACCCCGGCGCGTCCCCCCGGGTTCGCCCGCAGACTGGCCACTTTGCTGGGCGGCGATAGTGATACGCCCAATGTCGGCCCGTGCCCGGCTGTCCGCATCCTTTATGATGCGTCCCGCTTCGTGGAACTGACTGGTGCGACCCGCTTCGACAATGTCGGCTTCACAGGCGAGATGAATGGTGTCCGCTCGGAGTGCCGGTATCTGCGTGACGAGCCGATCCGGGTCGAACTGGAGATCGATGCCGCTTTCGGGCGCGGACCGCAGGCTGCCGGACAATCCATGAAACCGGTGATCTATTGGGTGGCGGTAACCCAGGTCATCCGTTCGACCGATCCGATCAGCGGTCAGCCGCAAGTGATCGATATCGGCCCGCTGGCGCGGCAGCGGTTCACCACCAATGTTGTGTTCCCGCAGGGCGCCGACCGGGTGGCCCATTCGACCGAGGCGGTCAGTGTGATGATCCCGCGCGCGCGCGAAGGCACATCGGGTGAGAACTTCGAAGTGATTGTCGGGTTTGATCTGACCGATGAACAGCTGACCATGAACCGCAACGGCATCCGTTTCCGGTTTGACGCCGGCGCCCAATAAGCCCGCCTGCCATCACCAGAGCAAATTGACAGGACAATTCAATCATGGATCTGGCCGCACACCTGTCAGCCCGGATCGGCTCGATCTTTGCCGGGCTGGACCTTCCGGCTGAACTCGGCCGCGTGGCTCGCGCCCAGAAGCCCGAATTCGGTCACTACCAATGCAATGGCGCCATGGCAGGGGCCAAGGCCTCAAGCACCAATCCGCGCGAACTGGCCACACGGATCGCCGCCAGGCTTGCCGGTGACCCTGATCTTGCCCGCGTGGAAGTGGCCGGGCCGGGCTTCCTCAATCTGACCCTGTCGGACGAAGCCCTGGCGCAACAGGCAGCCCGGCTTGCGGATGATCCGCGCGCGGGGGCCGGTCAAAGCGCTTCTCCACTGACAGTGGTGGTCGATTACGGTGGGCCGAATGTGGCCAAGCCGATGCATGTCGGTCACTTGCGCTCTGCGATCATCGGCGAATCACTCAAGCGCATGTTCAGATTTGCCGGTCACACCGTCCATGGCGACGCCCATTTCGGCGACTGGGGCTTCCAGATGGGGCTCCTGATCGTGGCAGTCGGTGAGGAGCAGCCTGACCTGATCCATCTCGACCCGGACTTCACCGGACCTTACCCCAGTGAAAGCCCGATCACGCTGGGCGACCTGGAGCGGCTCTATCCGCTGGCCTCGGGCCGCGTGAAGGCCAAGGATCAGGCCTTGATCGATGCCGCGCGCAAGGCCACTGCCGAATTGCAGGGCGGACGTGCAGGATACGTGGCCCTGTGGCGTCATTTCCAGGCGGTCTCACGGGTGGCTCTGGAGCGTGACTACGGGGTGCTGGGCGTCCAGTTCGATCTGTGGAACGGGGAAAGCGATGCCGATCCGTTCATTGCCCCCATGGTGGCCGATCTGGAGGCGCGCGGCCTGCTGGCCGATGATGCAGGGGCACGCGTGATCTTTGTCCATGACCGGATCGTGCCCAAGAAGGACGGCAGCGAAGGCCCCGATATTCCCCCGCTGCTGGTGGTCTCGTCCGAAGGCTCGGCCATGTATGGCACCACCGATCTGGCCACGATTGTCCAGCGCAAGCAGACACTCGCGCCTGATTTGTCGCTCTATGTGGTGGACCAGCGTCAGGCCGACCATTTCGAACAGGTGTTTCGCGCTGCCGACAAGGCCGGTTACATGCCGCGTGGGAGCCTGGAGCACATCGGTTTTGGCACCATGAACGGCAAGGATGGCAAGCCGTTCAAGACCCGGGATGGTGGCGTGCTCAAACTGTCCGATCTGATCGCCATGGTACAGGAACAGGCACAAGCCAAGCTCGCCGAAACCGGCATGGCTGACAGTCTCCCGCCTGAAGAACGCGATCTGGTGGCCAGCCAGGTCGGGATGGCAGCCTTGAAATTTGCCGATCTGCAGAACTTCCGCGGCACCAGCTACCAGTTCGATCTCGACCGGTTCCTGTCCTTTGAAGGCAAGACCGGGCCATACCTGCTCTATGCGGCGGTGCGGATCGCCTCGATCCTGCGCAAGGCGGCAGACCAGGAGATCGAACCCGGCGACATTGCCGTTGCCGAACAGGCCGAACGTGACCTGATCCTGACACTGGACGGGTTTGACAGCGCATTGGCTGGCGCCATCGACAAGCGCGCGCCGCATCTGATGGCCGAGCATGTCTATGCGGTCGCATCGGCCTTCAGTGCCTTTTATACCCAATGCCCGATCCTTGCCTCGAACGGGCCGGTGCGCGCGTCGCGCCTGGCACTGGCGGGCCTGACGCTGAAGCAATTGCACCTCGGCTTCGACTTGCTGGGGCTGCAAGCACCGCAACGGATGTGACGCGCTGCTTGGGGCGTGCGAAAGCCGCACATGTGCAGAAGTCGCACGCAGGACAAGGCTCTGCCACTGGACACGCCGCACACCAGGGCATATGCGTGTGATATTCGCACGTTTTGGCCCATGGGTTGGTCGTGTGCACGAGTTTCGGGTGGATGATGCCGGTTATTGGCAGCAAGTTCGTCGTTGTCGGCGGTGCCGGATTGGTGGGGTCAGCGGTTGTGCGGGCCCTGTCTGCTTCAGGCGCCGACGTGATTGTCTGTGATCAGGTCCCCGACAGCCAGTGGCATCAGCTGCCACCCGGCCTGGATGATGTGTGGAGCCCTGAAGACCTCTGGCGACGCCTGGAAGAATCGTGGCGCGACAT
>JALOSP010000182.1:0-658 GCA_025458365.1 Hyphomonadaceae bacterium | reverse complement strand
TTGCAGGCGTGGGCCTGTTCGCGACTGACGGCAGCGTGCAATTCACCGGATTTGGTCTGCCACGCGCCCTGTGGGACTTCGCCTGCGCAAAACAGCGCCCGCTGTATTGGGCTTCCACCCTGCAGGTCTATGGCAGCACCCATCACGGTCCGGGCGCAACGCCAGACCAGGTGAAACCGTTATCTGCATTCGGCGCGGCATGCCGGGCTTTTGAAGTGTTTGCTGCAAAGCGGCAGGCAGAACCGGACGCTCCGCCCGTGGCCACGGCACTGCGGCTTGGCTCGGTGTTTGGCCATGAACAGCACAAGGGATCAGTCGCCAGCCTGCCACATCGCGCGGTGGCGGGTCTGGCGGCTGGCCGACCTGTCGAGGTTTGGCGCTCAACCGATCCTGCCCTCGTGGACGGCGGCCATCAGCGTGACTGGATCGCTGCTGACGATGCTGGCCGCATGATCGCCGCTGTCATGACCGCTGGCCTGCAAGGGCCATTCGACATCGGTTCGGGCAGACTGGCCAGCGCCATCGAAGTGGTCCAGGCCGCATCACGGGTTACCCGTGTTGCCCCCGCCACAATTGCCGTGGACCCGCCATCAGGGGCGGCGCTGCAGTCGGTGGCAGCTGATCCATCCAGGCTGATCGCAGCAGGGATCGATACGAG
>JALOSP010000181.1 GCA_025458365.1 Hyphomonadaceae bacterium | reverse complement strand
CGATCACATCCATATAGCCTTCGGCAATCACCAGCGGCTGATGACGGGCGCGGCCCCGGGCCACGTCAAACCGGTAGAGCGTTCGGCCCTTGTCGAACACGGCGGTTTCAGGCCCGTTCAGGTATTTGGGCTGCCCGTCAGGATCGAGCGTGCGGGCGCCAAAGCTGATCGTGCGGCCGCGCGCATCAGTGATGGCAAACATCACCCGGCCACGAAACCGGTCATAGGGCGGACGGCCATCATCGGGTTCGTTCAGCAGGCCTGCGGCGATCTGGTCTGCGACGGAGAAGCCCGCCTGGCCAAGCCGGTCCTTCAGCCAGGTGCGTTCGGCCGGTGCCCAACCGAGGCCGAATGTCTCCCAGACCGAGGGAGCAAGGCCACGACGTTCAAGGTAGGCACGGGCCTTGGTGCCGTCTGCGGCACGCAGGGCTGACGCGTAGAGATCGCGGGCGGCATCCAGCACCTTGATCAGGCGGGTTGCCTGATCGTCACGCTCGATCGATTGGGCATCGCGTTCTGGCAGGGCCATCCCGGCGTCGCGGGCGAGCCGTTCCACAGCTTCCGGAAAGCTCAGATTGTCCTGCGCCATCACGAAATCGATGGCATTGCCGGACGCCCCGCAGCCAAAGCAATGATAAGCGCCCTTGCCTTCATCAGCGTGGAAGGAAGGCGATTTCTCGTTGTGAAACGGACAGCAGGCCCACATGTCGCCCCGGCCTGGATTCGACTTCTTGCGATCCCAGGTGACCTTGGGTGCCACGACGTCGAGGATTGAAACGCGCTGTAGCAGCTGGTCGAGGAATGCGCGGTCAAATCTGGCCATGGGCATACAATGGCGGCTTGGCGCTTGCTCTGCAATGGGCGGTGCGTCTGTTGCAGCGGCACTGCACCGCAACGAACAACCCCCGCCAGCGGGGCAGGTGCTGGCGGGGGTGCAAGATCACCGCAGGGAGAGCCGCCATCGGGGGCACGTGCGCGGCACTGGGGTGATCCTGTCTGAACGGATGCTGCTGCGACCATCGTGCGCCTGCCCGCAACGGGCAACGCGAAACAAAAGCCGTTGGAGCACTCCTCTAGAAGTCGTCGCCAGCATCGTCGACGTCATTGCCATCCGCGCCGACCACCATTTCCTCGGCGATCAGCCCGGCATTGCGGCGGATCTTGTCCTCGATCTCGGCGGCCATGTCGGGATTGCCCTTCAGGAACAGCCGGGCGTTCTCCTTGCCCTGGCCGATCCGCTGGCTGTCGTAGGAATACCAGGCACCGGACTTCTCGATGATATTGGCCTTCACGCCAAGATCGATCAGCTCACCCATCTTGGAGATGCCCTCGCCATAGAGAATATCGAACTCGACCTGTTTGAATGGCGCGGCCACCTTGTTCTTGACCACCTTCACCCGGGTCTGGTTGCCGATCACGTCTTCCTTGTCCTTGATCTGGCCGATCCGGCGGATGTCGAGCCGGACAGAGGCGTAGAATTTCAGCGCATTGCCGCCGGTGGTGGTTTCCGGGCTGCCGAACATCACACCGATCTTCATGCGGATCTGGTTGATGAAGATCACCAGAGTATTGGAACGGGCGATGGATGCGGTGAGTTTGCGCAGCGCCTGGCTCATCAGGCGGGCCTGCAGACCGGGCAGGCTGTCGCCCATGTCACCTTCGATTTCGGCCTTGGGTGTCAAGGCAGCCACAGAGTCCACCACGATCACGTCACACGCCCCGGAGCGGACCAGCGTGTCGGTGATTTCCAGCGCCTGTTCACCGGTGTCCGGCTGCGAGATCAGCAAGTCGCCCAGATCGACGCCAAGCTTGCGGGCATAGACCGGGTCGAGCGCATGTTCGGCATCAACGAAGGCGCAGACGCCGCCATTCTTCTGGGCTTCTGCAATAGTGTGCAGCGCCAGCGTGGTCTTGCCCGAGCTTTCCGGCCCGAAAATCTCCACGATCCGCCCGCGCGGCAGGCCACCGATGCCCAGCGCGATGTCCAGACTCAGCGAACCGGTCGACACCGATTCGATCTGGACCTTTGGATCGGTCTCGCCAAGGCGCATGATCGAGCCCTTGCCGAACGCGCGCTCGATCTGGCTGAGCGCCGATTCCAGTGCCTTTTCCTTGTCCATCGTCTTGCCGTCCACAATCCGCAGTGCGCTTACAGTCATTGTCGTGCCCCTTCTAAACGTCATGATTCCAGACCGGGTTGCGACTGTTCCAGCCTGTCCGCGCTGCGGAGGAGCCGGTCGGCTGCATCAGGCCGGTGCCTGTTCTCATGCAGATGGATGTACCGCAAGTGTTCGCAGAACGCAAGCGGAACATTTTAGCATACGTCCGAGAATGACGGAGTAAATTCAGAGCGCCTGCATCTGCTTCACCCGCTCAGCCAGGTCGGCGAACCGGTAGGGCTTGGTCACCAGTGCCACAGCCTGTTCGGATTCAAGCAGTTCGGACAAATCGGCTTCGGCATAGCCGGTCATGATGACGACTTTTGCATTGCCGAGGAAAGGTTTGCCGTTGCGCAGAAAGGACGGGCCGTCCATCAGCGGCATTTTCACATCGGTCAGGATAAATTCGAAATTGCCCGGCTCGGCCATCAGGAGTTCGAGTGCCTCCTCGCCGTCGCCTGCCGTCACGACCTCATAGCCCAGTTCTTCGAACTGCATGGCCACCATGCGGCGCAGGCCATCTTCGTCTTCGGCCAGCAGGATGCGTCCCCGTCCAGTGAGGTCGGCGGCGACGGGCAGGTGGCTCTGCTGGGTTGGTGTCGCACCAGAACCCGTCCGGGCCTCTGGCTGGCGCATCTGGGCCAGCTCTTCGGGGGAAGCCTGCGAGACGGCTTCAGGCAGCCAGACCGTGAACGTGGTGCCACGCCCGACTTCAGTGTCGAGCGTGATGTAACCATTGGCCTTTTTGACGATTCCATAGATCGAACCCATGCCGATTCCGGTGCCTTCGCCGCGCGGCTTGGTGGTGAAAAAAGGATTGAAGATCTGGTCGCGGATATCCTCCGGGATCCCGGTCCCTGTGTCCGTGATGGAGAACACCGCCCAAGCGCAATCGGGGATGGCAGTCGCCCCGGTGCCGGTCAGCGCGGCACGCAGCTGGTCGCTGGTGCCGGGTCGGGTTTCGATCGTGATCCGGCCGCGCCCGTCGCCCTTGGCGCGGATCGCGTCGCGCGCATTGGTCGCCAGGTTCATGAACAGGCCTTCGAGCTGTTGCTGGTCCACCAGTACCTCGGGCACATTGCGCGCCTGACGCACCTCCATGTCGGCGTGGCTGTCCACCAGACGGTGAACAAAGGACTGGAAGTCGGCGATCACAGCGGTGATGTCGGTCACCGCGCGGCGAACGGTCTGGCCGCGCGAATAGTTCAGCAATTGCAGGATCATCTCGGCGCCCTTGGCAACCACTGAATCGATCTCCATCAGCGCCGGATAGCTGGGATCGCCCAGCGGGTGGCGGCGCAGCAGCAAGTCCTTGGCGTTGCCGATCACCGTGAAATTGTTGTTGAGATCATGGGCCACGCGCGCGGCCAGCTGGCCCAGCACCTCCAGCTTGGAGTTCTGGGTCAGGCTGGTTTCCATCTGCCGCTTGGCAGTCACATCCTGCACCATCAGGCTGGCCCCGCTGGTGCCATCGTCGATCAGCCAGCACTCCACCAGCCTTTGCGGATCGACGGCCAGTTGCAGCTCGACCGGGGCCGATGTGCCCGGCTGCAAGGCCGCCAGACCGGCCTGATCATCAGCGCCAATCAGGTCTGCAAAGCGGCTGCCCTGACCGCCGCCGCAGGCCACCACGAAGGCCCGGTTGGCACTGACCAGAACCGCGCGCGTGAGGTCAGGCGTGTCCAGGGTCGCAATCCCGATCGGGGCGGCATCGATCAGGGCCGCGCGTCGGCCAGCCTCCAGCGTGATCGACGATGCGATGCCTTCGACCTCGCGCACGGGTTCGGCTGGTGGGGCGGGCGCAGGCGCCCGCTGTGCGGACTTGGCCGCCGGTTTGGTCTGGGGCGCAGAAGGGCGTACAGCGGCCTCGCTGCGGGTGTCTTTCAGACGCACAAGCGACCATGGCGGACAGGGGCTGACTGTCACCTGCCGGTCACCTGCCGCCAGTTCCAGCGGGGTTGCCGCATGGATGGCGCGGGCCACGGCATAGGCTGCTTCCGGTCCGGCCAGCGCACCCAGACCTGCATCCAGCCCCCGCCGCGCGAACAGCTTTGCCCAGTCCGCGTTCGCCTGAACAATCACGCCATCGCCATCGGCGAGCGCAGCAGGCGTATCGCAGGCGGCCAGCAGGGTTTCGGCGAGACCGGCCGGCAGTTTCTGCTGCGAACCCGACCTGGCAAAGCGCGTAAAAGACAGCAGGGCCATGCAACAGGTTTCCTTCTACTGGGCGGCCGGTCAGGCAGGG
>JALOSP010000180.1 GCA_025458365.1 Hyphomonadaceae bacterium | reverse complement strand
CAAGCCTGTGATCGAAGGCGGTGGCGCGGACCTGGTGATCAGCTCGCGCAATTTCCACGGTTTTTACCTGCAGAACATCAAGGATTATGCGTTGCGCCAGATCCGTGATTCGCTGAAGTCAGGTGGTCTCGTCGGGATCGAGCAACATCGCGGAAATGCCGGGCGCCCCAATGATCCTTCAACAGGCTATATCCGGCAGGACTTCGTGGTCGCAGACATGCTGCAAGCCGGGTTCCGGTTTGATGCGTCTTCCGAAATCAACGCCAATCCACGTGACACGAAAGACCATCCATTCGGTGTGTGGACCCTGCCGCCGGTGGCCCGCACCAGCCCGCAGGGCCAACCTGCCGACCCGACATTCGATCGCACACGCTATGATGCCATCGGCGAAAGCGACCGCATGACCCTGCGGTTCGTGAAGCCCTGAACGCGGTTTGCCCCCCAGTCATGCCACCCTGACGTAGCGGCACGTTGAAACCGGGCGTGGGCTTGGCTATGGCCAGACAGAGAAGCCTTGAAGGGCAGGCCCGGTGCGGCACGCATCGAGACAGCCTGTCCAGCCACTGGAGACGCCGACCATGAAAGTGCTTGTGCCCGTGAAGCGGGTGATCGACTACAATGTGAAGGTCCGGGTAAAGCCGGACAACACCGGGGTTGATCTCGCCAACGTCAAGATGTCGATGAACCCGTTCTGCGAGATTGCGGTGGAAGAGGCCGTCCGTCTGAAGGAAAAGGGTGTCGCGACCGAGGTTGTGGTCGTCTCGATCGGGCCGCAACAGGCCCAGGAAACCATCCGCACCGCGCTCGCCATGGGCGCTGACCGGGGCATCCTGATCCAGTCCGAGACCGACATCGAACCGCTGGGTATCGCCAAGCTGCTGGCTGCGGTGGTGGCCGAGGAAGGCCCGTCCATGGTGCTGATGGGCAAGCAGGCGATTGATGGCGACAACAATGCCACCGGCCAGATGCTGGCCGCCCTGCTCGGCTGGCCACAGGCAACGTTTGCCTCCGAAGTGGCCGTCGATGGCGCCAGCGCCAGCGTGACGCGCGAAGTCGATGGCGGTCTGCAGACCCTGTCTGTGGCGCTGCCTGCGGTGGTGACCGCAGACCTGCGCTTGAACGAGCCGCGCTTTGCCTCGCTGCCCAACATCATGAAGGCCAAGAAGAAACCGATCGACATGAAAACCACCGCCGATTACGGCGTGGATGTCGCCCCGCGTCTGACTGTGCTGAAAGTGACCGAGCCGCCCAAACGCAGCGCCGGGATCAAGGTGGAAGATGCCGCCACGCTGGTGGCCAAGCTCAAAGAAGCAGGAGTGATCTGATGGCTGTTCTGGTTGTTGCCGAACATGATGGTGCCTCGGTGAAGGATGCCACCAACAAGACCGTCACAGCGGCTCTGGCGCTGTCGGGCGATGTTGACGTGCTGGTCGCCGGCAGCGGTGCGGCTGGTGCCGCCGCGGCTGCGGGTGCGATTGCCGGCGTCCGCAGGGTGCTTCATGCCGATGGCGCTGCACTGGGTCACGGTGTTGCCGAAGCGGTGGAAGCTGCTGTGGTGCCGCTGATGGCGGGCTATGACGCCGTGCTGTTTGCCGCCACCGCAGGTGGCAAGAACATCGCCCCGCGGATCGCGGCCAGGCTCGATGTGTCGCCGATCTCGGAAATCATCGAAGTGATCGATGGCAACACCTTCGTGCGCCCGATCTATGCCGGCAATGCGCTGGAGACCATCCAGACATCTGACGCAAAGAAGGTGATCACCGTGCGCACCACGGCGTTTGCTGCGGCGGGCGCAGGCGGCTCTGCTCCTGTGGAAGCCGTCGCTGCAGCCGATGCAGCCGCCAGCGCCCAGTTCGTGAAGGAAGAGATGGTCAAGTCCGACCGGCCTGAACTGGCCGGGGCCAAGCGGGTTGTCTCTGGTGGCCGGGCTGTCGGCTCGGCAGAAGAGTTCAACGCGGTGATCGAGCCTCTGGCCGACAGGCTGGGCGCGGCTGTGGGTGCGTCGCGTGCCGCTGTCGATGCAGGCTATGCGCCCAACGACTATCAGGTCGGTCAGACCGGCAAGGTCGTGGCGCCGGAACTGTATGTCGCCGTCGGGATTTCCGGTGCGATCCAGCATCTGGCCGGCATGAAGGACAGCAAGATCATCGTGGCGATCAACAAGGATGCCGATGCGCCGATCTTCCAGGTCGCCGACTTCGGTCTGGTGGCCGACTACAAGACGGCAGTGCCGGAGCTGATGGCTGCGCTGGGCTGAGGCCGGAGCTTCTTTCGGGACCAGGGAGCGCGCGATTGCATCGCGCACAGTGCGTGCTGAAAGCACGCGCTCCCTTGGGTCTTTGATTCTCGGGCACTTGCGTTCGACCGGCAAAAAGCGCTTTGCATCGCCCATGCACACACTCGCCCTCTTTGGCTGGACCGACCAGCGCGACAGCCAGATGGAAGACTTTGCCGATCTGGGTCTGCAGCCTGCCAGGGTTGTCGTCCAGCAGCGCAGCCGCTGGCAGGTTGTGGCTGACGGCTTTGAGGGTGCGGCCACACTGGCAGGCCGGTTTGCCCATGAGGCAGGCGCGGGCGGCCACCCGGTGGCAGGCGATTGGGTTGCCATCGATATTCAGGGCGAAGCTGCGCGCATCCACGGCATCCTGCCCCGGCACGGGACGCTGACCCGCAAGGCAGCAGGAACCACCCACGCCACTCAGGTTGTGGCTGCCAATGTCGATCTGGCGCTGCTGGTGATGGCGTTGAACGGAGACGTGAATCCCCGCCGCCTCGAGCGTTATCTGGCACTGGCCGCCATTGGCGGGGTTCAACCGGCCATCGTGCTGACCAAGGCCGATCTGGTGGATGATCCGGGCCCACAGATTGAGGCTGTCCAGGGGGCAGCAGGCGATCTTCCGCTGATCTGTGTCTCGGCCCGCAGTGGCTTCGGCATGGAGCGGTTGCAGCGCTGGCTTGTCCCGCGCCAGACGGCAGTCCTGCTCGGCTCGTCCGGTGCGGGGAAGTCCACATTGGTCAATGCCCTGGCCGGTGACGAGGTGATGGCCACCGGAGCCATCCGCGAGCAGGACGGGCGCGGACGCCACACCACCAGCCACCGCGAACTCCTGATGCTGCCATCGGGCGCGCTGATCCTGGACACGCCGGGCATGCGCGAAGTCGGGCTTGCCGATGGAGCTGAAGGCCTGCTGGATGGATTTGCCGATATCGAAACGCTCGCCCTGCGCTGCCAGTTCAGTGATTGCACCCACCAGCGCGAACCGAAATGTGCCGTGCAGGCCGCCATCGCGCACGGCTTGCTATCCGAAGACCGGCTGGAGGGATGGCGCAAGCTGCAACTGGAGGCCGCCCCCGCCGTCAGACGGGTCGATCCGATTACCCGAACCGAGCACAAGAAACGGTCCGTTGCCGTGCAGAAGGCGTTTCGCGCCGCACAGCGCGCCGGGCGTGCGGACACGGATTGAGCTGTCTCAGGCCGCCCTGGCTACCGGCATCAGCAGGCCCAGCAAGCGGCCCAGCGTGTCACGCAGCTCGCGTCGGTCCACCACCATGTCCACCATGCCCTTGTCGCGCAGGTATTCGCTGCGCTGGAAGCCTTCGGGCAGGGTCTGGCGGATGGTCTGCTCGATCACGCGCGGCCCGGCAAAGCCGATCAGGGCGCCTGGCTCTGCTATATGGACATCGCCAAGCATGGCATAGCTGGCAGTGACGCCGCCGGTCGTCGGGTCAGTCAAAACCACGATATAGGGCAGGCCCGCGGCTTTCAGCGCATCGATGGCCAGCGTGGTCCGCGGCATCTGCATCAGGGACAGAATCCCCTCCTGCATGCGCGCACCACCTGCTGCGGTAAAGCACACCAGAGCCGACTTGCGCGCGATGGCCTCGTCTGCCGCTTTGATGAAGGCTTCACCGGCGGCCATGCCCAGCGAACCGCCCATGAAGGCAAAATCCTGCACCACAATCACGGCGGACTGGTTGCGAATGCGACCGGCGCCGATGGTCATGCAATCTTCAGTGCCCACCTTGGCCCGGGCGTCTTTCAGCCGGTCGAGATATTTCTTGTCGTCCTTGAAATGGAGCGGGTCTTGCGTCACCTCGGGTTGGGCGATGGCGAGCCACGAGCCTCCATCAAACAAATGCTTCAACCGTTCGGCCGGCCCGATCCGCAGATGGCGTCCAGACGGTGTCACCCATTGGGCGGCTTCCAACTCGCTCTTGTAGAGCATCTCGCCTGTATCGGGATCCTTGATCCACAGATTGTCGGGTGAATCACGCTTGGCCAGCAGCTTGTTGATGCCGGGGCGGATGCGGTCGAGCCAGCTGTTCACGCGCGGGCCTCCTGAATTGCGTTGGACAGGCTGGCTGCGAATGTGGCAGCCGCCGCAACCGGATCATCGCCTGCCCCGGCCG
>JALOSP010000179.1 GCA_025458365.1 Hyphomonadaceae bacterium | reverse complement strand
AAACAGGCCAGACCGCTCCAGATTGTCGCGCACCACAGCGGCGATTGCAGCGCCTTGCGGACCCGCGAAATCGGCGATGGCAATCGGCAACGGGCGGGCATTGGCCTCGGTGACATCGACGACCAGTTGCGCCACCGCCGGGCCAGGCGCGGCGAGCACAGCACCCAAGGCGGCCAGAATGACGCCACCAGCACGGATCAGACTGTGCCCCGCGCGCATGTTTGGATTTCGTTTCATGGCACTACAATCCTGTCAAATGCGGACATTTCATGGCCTTCACATCAGTGTGACGCGGCACGCTCAATTGATCAGCTCTTGCGGGTCGAACCGGAACTGGAAGTTCTGCCATTCGCTATACCTGTCTTCGGGCAAGTCGAACTGGCGCCGCAGCTGCACGGCGCGCATGGCTGTTTCCACCGCATTGCGGGCCAGATTGTTGCCCTCATATCCCGTTGGCGCCACCACCCGCGGATTGCCACGCAAGCGGCCGTCACGATCAAGGTTGATCTCCAGCACGACCACGATCCGTTCACCCGCCCGCATGGCCGAGGGTGCATCATAGGTCTGGCTGATCTGCGCCCGCAGCAGGCCACGCAGGTCGCCCGAGAGCTGTGTGCCATTGCCACTGCGCCCACCCGCACGGCCCGATCCGGACCCGGCAACGTCCGGGCCGGCACGCGCCGTGGTCGAGGCACCAGCCGCTGCGCCCGGAAGGTCAAATTTTGGTGATGCCGTGCGCGAGCGATTGGGTTGCGCCCCCGGTTCGGCAGTGGCGCCACTGGCTGGTGGCGACGGGCGCGCCGCCGGTGGCGGAGAGGGCCGTGCAGCGGGTGGGGGCGAACGTTGTGGCGTTGCCGCGCGTGGAGGCGGAGGCGGTGGTGGAGGCGGAGGTGTGGTTCGCCGCGCTTGTGCCTTGGCTGGAGGCGGCGGCGTTGGCGGAAGTGGCGCCGCCTTGGCCTTGGGCGGTGGCGGTGCCGGGAGCGGCGGTGGTGCAGGTGGTGGGGGTACGGCAGCTGTCACGGGAGGCGCAGGCTCCGGCGCGACCGACGGCGGCAGACCGGGATCGGGTGCGGGGGCCTCGATCGCTTCGGACTCCGGCGGAACCGAAACAGTCACATCTTCGCCAGCACTTGCTTCCTCACCCAACCCCGCGCCCGGCCCTTCGAACGGCAGGCCGGTGGCTTCAGGAACCTCCGTGATCACCTCGACGGCAATCACCGGATCGGGGTCGGTCATCGGCGGGGTTGCCTGCCAGGCCAGCAGCGCTGCGGCGGCCAGCCCCGTGTGCAGGGCCAGCGAGGCTGGCAGCCCGTAGCCCGTGTCGGATCGGGCAGGGCGGATGGCGCGCCCTTGCGACATCAGCGTTGCACCGGGTCCGTGACGAGCCCGAGGTTGCGGTAGCCGGCTGCATTGATCCGGGCCATCACTTGCATGACGATGCCATAATCGGCGGTTTCGTCAGCCCGGATGAAGATCCGGCGGTCGTAGCCCTCGCCAGCAATGGCAGCCAACCGCACCAGCAATTCGTCGTAAGGGACCTGTTCGGTCTGCAGGAAGACTTCGCCCGCCGGTGAGATGGAGACTGTCAGCGGCTCCTGCTCGGTCGGCAGGTTCTTGGCTTCGGTATCTGGCAGATCAACCTGAACGCCCACGGTCAGCATGGGGGCGGCCACCATGAAAATGATCAGCAGCACCAGCATGACGTCCACGAACGGGGTCACATTGATCTCGCCCATCAGGCGACGCTGGCGCCTGCCACGCCTGCTGCGTCCACCGCCCCGGGCCAGTCCACCGGCCATGGCTCAGGCTCCTTCGCCCAGACGGCGAACCGTGCGGGTGATCACGTCATCACTCAAGGCTTCGACGCGGGTCGCATAGCTGTCGATCCTGCCGGTCAGCCAGTTGTAGAAAATCACGGCCGGAATGGCGGCCAGCAGGCCAAGCGCGGTGGCAAACAGAGCCTCGGCGATCCCCGGTGCAACCACGGCAAGATTGGTGTCCTTGGAGGCTGCAATGCTGCGAAACGCGTTCATGATGCCCCAGACCGTGCCAAACAGGCCAATGAACGGTGACGATGAGCCGATCGTGGCCAGCACCCCCATCCCACGCTCGGCCCTGGCCAGTTCGCGTGACAGGCTGGTCGCCATCGCCCGGCCCATCTGTTCGATGGTCCGGTCAATCCGGGCTTCGTTGAGTGCGCCCGAGCGGCGGGCGGCCCGGACCTCGGCAAGTCCTGAAGCCAGCACGCGGGCCGTTGGTTCGCCCGCCCGCCCGGCTTCTTCAGCCGCCTCCAGGCCACGCCCGTCGGCGAAAGCATCTTCCATGGCGCGTGCGCCCTTTTCCAGCCCGGCAATCTGGCGCCATTTGTCAACCGCAACCGCCCAGGACCAGATCGATGCGAGTCCAAGCCCGACCATGACGGACTTCACCACCCAGTCTGCTTTCATGAACAAATCCAGGAACGAAAACTGGACGACGGCAGCAGGATCCATGGGTGCCTCTGGGAGTTGCGGGTCAGGCATGAGCCAGCCGTGTGTTTGGCTGTCTGATTGCGGCACCAGTGGGGCGTTTTGGTTAACAGGTGGTGGCGTTCTGATGGCACGCGCATAACATGTCTTGGAGCACCAGTGTGTCCGGTCAGAGTGTTTCAAGCTGATCGGGCGTTGCCCTACAAGTCACCGAATTCCCGTTTCAGGGCATAGAGCGCATCAAGTGCGTCGCGCGGGGCAATGCTGTCCGGGTCAAGCTGGCGCACGGCCTGTGCCAGAGCCTGCAAGCGCGGGTCTGTGCGGCTGGACTGATGTGACGGTGCGGTCGGCGCGGCAAACAACGGCAGATCATCCAGTGTGCCGGGCCTTGCCCCGTCACCGGTTTCCAGTCGGGTCAGCACCTCCCGGGCCCGGCTGACCGCAGCGGCAGGCAGACCCGCCAGCTGGGCGACCTGCACGCCGTAAGAGCGGTCGGCGGCTCCGGCCTGGACTTCGCGCAGGAAGATCAGGTCTCCCTCCCACTCGCGCGCACTGAGCGACACGTTGGAACAGGCATTCAGCGTGCCTGCCAGTGCTGTCAGTTCGTGATAATGCGTGGCAAAGAGCGCGCGTGACCTGTTCACGTCATGCAGATGTTCGGCCACGGCCCACGCAATGGCCAGACCGTCATAGGTCGCCGTGCCGCGCCCTATCTCATCGAGGATCACCAGAGCACGCGGGCCTGCCCGGTTGAGGATCGCGGCGGTCTCGACCATTTCCACCATGAAGGTGGACTGTCCGCGCGCCAGATCGTCGCTGGCCCCCACGCGCGAGAATACCCGGTCCACCAGTCCCAGACGCATCGCTGCTGCAGGCACGAAGGCGCCGGTCTGGGCCAGGATCGCCAGCAGCGCGCACTGGCGCAGCCAGGTCGATTTGCCCGCCATGTTCGGCCCGGTGACAAAGGTCAGACGGGCGCCCTGCGATCCGTCGCCATCGAGCAGACAGTCGTTGGCGGTAAACGCCTCCCCAGACTTGCGCAGCGCAGCCTCCACTACCGGGTGGCGTCCTGCCGTGATCGACAGTGTCGTGCTGTCATCGACCACGGGCCGGACAGCCCCGGTTTGGCTTGCATGGCTGGCCAGTCCGGTCAGCACATCGACACTGGCCAGCGTGGCCGCATAAGAGCGCAAGGGGTCCGCCACGTCTGCAACCATGGCGCACGCCTGGGCAAACAGTTCCAGTTCGCGGGCCAGCGCGGTTTCAGCGGCACGAGCGGTTCGGGCATCCAGATCAATCAGCTCTGGCGTGGTGAAGCGCACGGCACTGGCCAGCGTCTGGCGATGGATGAATCTCTGGTTCAGCGGCGGGGCAAGCAGGGCTTCGGCCTGTTTTGGCGTGGCCTCTATGAAGAAGCCGAACACACCATTGTGGCGGACTTTCAAGGGCAACCCGGCGGCTTCGCTGACACTGGCCTGCAGGGCTGCAATGAGGCGGCGTGCATCGTCGCGCAAGGCAATCGCGTCATCCAGCGTTGCGTCAAACCCGGCCCGCACAAACCCGCCGTCACGGGCCAGTATCGGGGCTTCGGTCCCAAGCATCGCATGCAGGTGGATGGCCAGCTCTGCCAGCGCCGGGCTGGACGACAGGCCGAGGTGCCGCGATGCTTCATCCAGCAGGGCGGAGCGACCCGATGGCAGGTCTGCCACCAGCGTGTCACCGGCCTTCAGGCAGGCGACGATGGTCAGAAGGTCACGCGGGCCGCCCCGGTCCAGCTGCAGGCGCGATACGGCCCGCTCCATATCGCCGGTCCCGGCCAGCCGGTCTGCAATCATGTTGCGTGCTGGTGCGTCATCCAGCAAGGCTGCGACCCCGTCCAGCCGCGCATTGATCGCATCAATGTCGAGCAGCGGACGGGCGAGCCATGCGGCCAGCATCCGGC
>JALOSP010000178.1 GCA_025458365.1 Hyphomonadaceae bacterium | reverse complement strand
AGGCCATTGGGGCAGTGAGGTCCGGGCCAGCCATGATGCCATGGCAGGCGCCATCCTTGCCGCCAGTCGAACCCGACCGCCGCCGCTGCCACCACCCCGGCGGGCAGGGCCGGTTGTGACAGGATTCTAAGGCTGGAGCGCGCGCTTCCAGCGCGCACCTGCGTGCTGCAAGCACGCGGTCCTTATGTGTGCGTGCCGCAAGCACGCGGGCCACTCATCTGCCGGAGCGCGGCTGTCCCCAGCCGCAGCCTCGCGGGGACGCGTGGGCTCCAATGGTCACGCGGGGACGCGTGTGCTCCAGGGGTTGATTGAGCGCGGCAATCTGGCTGGATTGCGCTTTTCTCGCGCACTGTCTAACCAGCACGGTGCAGTGCGTCGAAAACAGTGCCCCGTCAGAATGGGGTACCGGGGGGAGCCATCTGATGTTTGACAAGATCCTGATTGCCAATCGAGGCGAAATCGGTGTGCGGATCATCAAGACCTGCCGCCGGATGGGGATCAAGACAGCCATCGTCTTCTCCGAGGCCGACCGTGGCTCGATGGCGGTGGAGATGGCCGATGAGGCGGTGTTCATCGGACCGCCGCCTGCAGCCCAGTCCTATCTTGACCAGGACAAGATCGTGGCCGCCGTTCGCCAGACAGGGGCGCAGGCCGTCCACCCCGGTTTCGGCTTCCTGTCAGAAAAGGTGGAGTTCGCCGAACGGCTGGCGGCCGAAAACATCACCTTCATCGGCCCCAATCCGCGCGCCATCTTTGCCATGGGCGACAAGATCGAAAGCAAGAAGACGGCCGCTGCGGCTGGCGTGTCTTGCGTGCCTGGCCATATCGGCGAAATCGCTGACACCGCACACGCCATCGCGATCTCCGAAGAGATCGGCTATCCCGTCATGATCAAGGCCAGTGCCGGTGGCGGCGGCAAGGGCATCCGGGTGGCTTACAATCGCAAGGACGTCGAAGAAGGCTTCCCGGCGGTGAAGGCCGAGGCCATGGCATCTTTTGGCGACGACCGGATCTTCATCGAGAAGTTCATTCTTGCCCCGCGGCACATCGAAATCCAGGTGCTGGGCGACAAGCACGGCAATGTGGTCCACCTGTTCGAACGCGAATGCTCGATCCAGCGCCGCAATCAGAAAGTGGTGGAAGAAGCACCGTCACCTCTGCTCGATCCGGCCACCCGCGCCTTGATGGGCGAACAGGCCGTGGCGCTGGCACGGGCAGTGGGTTACGACAGTGCGGGCACCGTGGAGTTCGTCGCGTCGGGCGCTGATAAATCGTTTTATTTCCTTGAGATGAACACACGTCTTCAAGTAGAGCATCCGGTAACAGAAATGATCACCGGGCTGGATCTCGTCGAACAGATGCTGCGCGTGGCCGCCGGTGAAACGCTCGCATTCGGGCAAGATGATCTGGCGATCAATGGCTGGGCGGTGGAAAGCCGGATCTATGCCGAAGACCCTTATCGCGGCTTCCTCCCGTCGATTGGGCGGCTGCGGCGCTATCTGCCGCCAGTGGAAGGCACGTTCGGGGATGTGAAGGTCCGCAATGATGCTGGCGTGCGCGAGGGCGACGAAATCAGCATGTTCTACGACCCGATGATTTCCAAGCTGGTCACCTGGGCACCCGACCGGCTGAGCGCCATCGATGCCCAGTCTGCCGCACTCGACAGTTTTGCCATCGAGGGCATCCAGGACAATACGCCGTTTCTGTCTGCCGTGATGAATGAGCCGGTGTTCCGGTCGGGCACGTTTACAACCGCCTATATCAAGGACACCTGGCCAGACGGCTTTGCCGGGGCCGAAGCCACCGAGGCGGTCCAGCGTCTGATGGCCGGGGTCGCCGCCTTGATCCACACCCGCAAGAGCGCCCGGGAAGCCCTGATTTCAGGTCGCCTTGCCCCGTCCGCCGAGGTGCGACGCGACTGGACTGTCTTGATCGACAGGGCAGCCCATCCGCTGCGCATCACGCCGACAGCCGATGGTGCCATGGTGGTCTTCGAAAGTGGGCGCTCGATCACGATTGTCTCGGACTTCAAGCCGGGCGACCGTGTGGTAACCGGAACCGCGGAAGGGTCGGGCGGGTTCGAAGCCCAGCCATTTGCTGTGAAGTTCAAGGACCGGCGCGAGGGTTTTGATCTGCTCTATCGCGGCGTGCGGGCGAGCGTGATTGTCTGCACCCCGCGCGCCGCCGAATTGCATGGCAAGCTGCCCGAGAAGGTCGCTGCTGACCGGTCAGGCGAGGTCATCTCGCCCATGCCCGGACTTGTGGTGTCGCTGGAGGTCGCCGTGGGATCGAGCGTGAAGTCTGGCGAGGCCGTCGCCATCGTGGAAGCCATGAAGATGCAGAACATCATCCGCGCCGAACGCGACGGCAAGGTGACTGCAATCCACGTCAAGGCCGGTGATCCGGTGGCCGCCGATGAAGTCATGGTGGAACTGGCCTGAGCCTGTACAGGCTTGCCAAGCCCGGAAAACCCCGCCACAGCGTGATCGTATGGGAACGGGTCTGACTGCGGGGTAATCCATGGCCGTGACGAATGCTGAAGCGGCCACCAAAACCCTGATCGCGCGGGTGATCACCGGGTTCGCCGGTGGATTGGCGATTGGCCTGCTGATCAATCACGGCAGTGACACCAACGTCTGGCCGAGCATCACGCTCGGTGCAATCCTGTTCTCAGGTGTTGTGCTGCTGGCGGGGCTTGGCAGCATCCGCCCCGTGATCCTTGTGATCTGGGGGCGCTGACGGGAATCGGAACCGGCCTGATCGCCTGGCATGGCGGTTTTGCAGGCGGCGGGGATGGGATCGAGCCCTTCCTTCTGTCCATTACCACCCTGCTCGCCTATCCGATGGTGTTCATTGCCAATGAGCTGGTGACCGGCGGTGATCAGGTCGGCAAGCCTGTTGCGCCCTATGACGTTTATTACGATGAGGCCTGGAAGCGCGGCGTGCAGCTTGGACTGGCGCTGCTGTTTACCGGTCTGTTCTGGGCGATCATTGCCATCGGCGTGCTGTTGCTGGCGGCCATCGGGTTTGACTGGTTCGGCGATCTCGTCACCAACGAATATGTGGCAGCCCCGCTGACCGGAATCGCCTTTGCGGTCGCCGTGCATCTGGGCGATGTGCGATCCGACCTCCTGGCCACCGCGCGCAACATCCTGCTGGGCGTTCTTGCCTGGTTGCTGCCAGTGATCACGGCTGTGGCGGGCCTGTTTGTGGTCAGTCTGCCGGTCGCTGGACTTGATGCCTTGTGGGAAACCGGCAATGCGACTGGCGGCCTGCTCTGGGGCTGTGTGTTTTTTGTTCTGTTGATCAACGCCGCCGTCCAGAACGCTGATTCCGAACGCAAACCGGGTGTCGTACTGGGCTGGAGCGCACGGATCGCTTCGGTACTGCTGCTGGTGTTTGCCGGGCTTGCAGCCTCGGGCATCCTGCTCCGGGTCGGCCAATATGGGCTCACCCCTGAGCGCGTGATCGCCCTGCTGGGGGTCTTGATCGCCGTGCTCTACGGGCTGGGTTACGTCGCCGCCTCGTTCATGCCGGGCAGCTGGATGGCCCTGCTGAAGCCGGTCAACATCGGCATGGCCTTTTTTGGCGTTGTGTCCTTCATCGCGGTCCTCAGCCCGATTGCAGCACCGGCCCGACTGGCCTCTGACAACCAGATGGCGCGGCTTGCCTCCGGCCAGGTGGATATCAAGAGCATGGACTGGCGGCTGCTGGCCGGGCAGACCGGCGGATATGGCAAGGTAGCGCTTGAAAAGCTGGCCAATGGTGACGATCCCGAAATCGCCGATCTTGCCCGCAAGGCGCTTGCTGGAAGCATCAGCTTTGGCGCCCCTGATAGCCCGGTTGTCGACCTTTCTGCCAAGCCTATCCTGAACGCCGGCTTGTTCACCACCATCCTTCCAGAAGGCGCAGGACTGCCCGACGGGCTGGCCGTGACCCCCCGCAGCGGTCGGGCAGAATTGTTCACCGACTTCCCGTGCCAGCCCGATGGGCGCAGAGTGGCCTGCAAAGCCCTGCTGCTCGATCTGCAAGGTGATGCACGTCAGGAGGTCGTGGTGGCCGAATATGGTGCAGACGGGGGGCGGAACGGGCCTGTCTCGGTCTTTGTGGAACTTCCAACCGGGTGGACCGTTGCTGCCGAGACCTATAACGAAGCCGAAGGTCTGTTTTCCGGCAGCGCCACAGCCGTACCCGCGCCCTGGAAGCATGTGCAGACTGGTGAAGGGCGCATCTCCTTCGACCCTGTGAGCCCGCTTCTGCCAGAGCCGGAGACACAGCCCGCGCCAGCAACCGAGGCAAGCAAGAATGAGGCAGGAGCAAACTAGACCACGATGACCCGCCATGTGGATCCGGCCCTGACCAGGCAGGCACAGGCCTGGATCGCGCGCATCGAAAAGCGGGCTGTAGCCGAGGGCAGGGG
>JALOSP010000177.1 GCA_025458365.1 Hyphomonadaceae bacterium | reverse complement strand
AGATCGCGGCGGAATAGGGCTTCAGCGGCACATCCCGAAATCACGCATGGCCTGCTGATACGCGGCTAGCGGCATGGTCAGCCCCATGGCCTGACGGCGCGCATCCACCGTGTCAGGATCGCGTACCGGCGGCAGCACCAGCTGGCCATTCTGGCACACCCCCTGTGTACCATATTCCTGAGGCTGGTTCTGGCTGACCAGAACCCGGTCGGTCAGCATCGCCACGGCATCGCCCGGCACGAGGCCCTGGCGGCCGGCCTGCTGCAGATCGGGAAGGACGGTTTCCTGCGTATCGGTCCCCGCATGCTGGAAGATCAGGAATGCAGCCATGTGGCCACCTGGATCAAGCTCGGTGGCGGAAAACCATCTCCCAACTGGCTTGAGCGCGAGCAACTGACGCCCGCGCTCGACATCGCCCGCCATGATCCGGGCGATTGCCTCGCGGGCCTGCATGGCATCGGGTGTGGTGGCCTGAGCACGCTGGATGTCGGACAGAACGGCCCGCACCGCCTGATCAATCCTGGCATGCTGCTGGAGATTGGCCAGCGTGACCGGGCCAAGTGCGACCAATTGGCAGTCCAGGGCGGCCACGCGGGCGGTGAATCCTGCAGTCGCCTCAGCAGCGCTGACAGCCGCAGCGCAGGAGTCAGGTTGGAACGTGACGGCCAGGGGGAGGGCCGCACAGCCTGCCATCGGCAGTGTCGTTGTCAGGACAATGATGCAGCTCCAGCGCGCGGCCAGCGATGTGCGCCAGTGCGCGCGGTTGTCTGGTTCGTCGTTCATGCTATCAGGCCTTTCGCGACCCCCAAGCGAGCCATGCATCATGTGTGGTTGCGTTCCCGCCGATACAAAAGGGCCCCGCGCCATGCAGAAGTTCACCCGCCTGTCGGCCCCGGCTGCCCCGTTGCCGGTTGCCAATATCGACACTGACCAGATCATTCCCAAGCAATTCCTGTCCACCGTTGAACGGGCCGGGCTGGGCAAAGGCCTGTTCTACGACATGCGGTTTGCGCCCGACGGCAGCGAACAGCCGGATTTCGTGCTGAACCGGGCGGCCTATCGGGGCGCGGGCATTCTGATCACAGGGGCCAACTTCGGCTGCGGGTCCTCACGCGAACATGCACCATGGGCACTGATGGATTTTGGTATCAGCTGCGTGGTCGCGCCTGGTTTTGCCGACATCTTCTTCAATAATTGCTTCAAGAACGGCCTTTTGCCGATTGCCCTGCCCGAGGCGGACGTGGAGCGCCTGATGGCCCAGGCCACCGGCGCCAATGCCCGGTTCGACATTGACCTTGAAGCCCAGACCATCACCGCGCCCGATGGCAGCACAATCAGCTTCGAGATCGATCCCGGTCGCAAGCAGGCGCTTCTGCTCGGTCTCGATGAAATCGGTGGGAGCCTGATCCATGAACGTGCGATCAGTGCTCACGAAGACAGGCGCCGCCTGGTCACGCCCTGGCTGGGCTGAGCCGCCGGACCCGTATCGGTGACCTCCCAATCAGGGATCGCCAAAGCGTGATTTCCGGTTATGCTGGGGTGTGACATCACATGCCGCTCCATCCGGCCCCAATCGAGGCAGCCCCGACACGGCCGCCGCGCTCTTTTTGGCGCGGTTCCGTTCAGCGTCGCGTTCTGGCAATCCATTGGAAGTACTCGGCGAAGACCCGGACGGTTTCTCGGCTGCTATCGATCTGGCTCCGGCCAGCCTTGGTGAGGCGCTCGAAGCCGACAGCGCCACCGCACCGGCAGGCCCCGCTTTTGTTCGTCCTGATGGGTTTGCATCGGCGGCGTGTGACGCTGAGGGGCGTCTGATTCACGCCGATCCGGCCTTCCGGGCGTGGGTACTTCCCCGCGATCAGGTCCGCGCGGCGCTCGACCGGTTCGACCCCGACCGCCCGACACTCTCGTTTCTGGTGGAGGATCGAGGCAAGTTCATCGCGGTTGCCGCAGCACCACTGGCCCACACACGAGGTTGGCCCCTGTCGGGTGAGGTGATCGACAGCCTGCGGTCTGGCAAGGCGCAAGTCGCCATTCTGGCGAAGTGTGAAGAGCCGGGCAGTTCTGCCATGGCCGCGCTGTTCCGCGATACCCTTGGCCTGACCGGCCTTGAAGCACGCGTCTGTGCAGGGTTGGTCCGTATGGGTGATGCACGCAGGGCGGCGCTGAGTGTTTCTGTCACGTACGAAACATCCCGCGACGCCCTGAAAACCGCGATGCGCAAGGCGGGTGTCTCTGGACAGGCCGCACTGGTCGGTTTGCTGGTGCGCTTGAGCGCGGGCGAGCTTTCGGGCGGAACAGCTGGCGCCGTGATCTGTGACACGCTGGGCCTCACTCCAAGACAGGCAAGGATTGCCCTGGCTTATGGTGACGGGAACACCCACGCGGCAGTCGCCCGTCTTGCCGGGGTCTCGGCCCACGTGGTCAAGGCTGAATTGGCCTCCGTCTATACCCAGTTGGGGGTGAGCACGGCAGCAGGCCTCAGCCGGGCGCTAGGCCAGATTGCAGCATTGTCCGGTTTGGCCGAAGCAAGCTCGGTAGACTTGCTACCCGATCAAAGTGGCCGCGAGCCCTTGCGCATGCTCCCCAGACGGGGCGGAAGGCAGGGAAGGATCGCTTTTTCGGATCATGGACCGGCAGGCGGCCATCCCACCGTCATCATTCACACGGCCACCACCGGGCGGCATCTGCCCGCACGCCATGTCGCCGAACTGCAGGCTCACGGGCTGCGTCCGATCACCTTTGACCGGCCTGGCACCGGGCTGAGCGACATGGTGGACACAGGCCAGATCGACCATACGGCCCACGACATCGCTGATATTCTCGATTCTCTGGGTATCGAGCGGGCATCGGTGATCGCCCGCGGCGGGTCCATGGCGCTGACCCGGTTTGCCGCACTCCATCCCCACCGGCTTGATCGCGGTGTGGCGCTCAATCCCGAACCGCATCCCAAGGAAGATCGCAGCTTTGCTGGGTATTTCGGCACGTGCAAAAGGCTCGTCTTCCAACAGCCAGCGCTGATCGAAGCGATGGCCCGGCATCTCTCGCAGCGGGCCTCCCGGTCGACTGTCGCTGCAATGGTGAAAAAAGCCCTGGCAGCAAGCCCTGCCGATACTGCTACTCTGGAACAGCCCGACTTCATGGCCGCCTATGTCCGGGCAACCCAACAAGCCGCACTACAACAAGGAGCAGGGTTGATCGCCATCAGCCGCTGGGAATCACAGGCGCACGATATCCCCCTTGATGATGGGCGCGCCATCACCATCCTGGCGGGTGACCAGGATCCGCTCTACAGGCATGAGGCCGCGATGGCGCGGTGGTCCAAGGTCTGGCCAGGGTGCCAGATCGAAATCCTGGCCGATGCCGGGCGTCTGCTGCAATTCCAGCATCCGGGCATGGTAGCGGCAGCGGCACTTGGGCGGCTGCCCTGACCCGCGTCGTCAGCAAACTGACCTATCGCCCGTTGGCTGTGAAACTGGTCATCCCGCCTGCTGCAACAGAAAGCCGTTGTGTGGCAGCCGCATAACCCGTGGCGGTGCCGTAACCCACCATGACGTCATAGCAGCCGCCCGACACTGTGACGTTCCAGGCTTGACCGGGTCGAAGGACAGTGCCTTCCGGCAGGCGATTGAGGCCGTAACTGGACGCCCGGCACTCCGAAATCAGGACTGATGTGACTGTCGTGCCTGAACCATTGATGATCCGCAGGGTGCCGGTGGCTTCACCGGGCCGGATCAATTCGCCGCCCAAGGCGCCATAGCAGCCGCCCACACTGCCCAATGTGGCGGTTACGACCATCAAGCAGAACACACTACGCCAGGGATTTCGTTTCATGTGGCTTCTCCATGAACAGCAGAAGCGCTTCCAAGCGCGTTGCTCTCGCGAGACTGGCCCAACCCCGGCCCACAGGAAACGCCGGTTGGGGGGCGCTTGCGATTTTTGATGTCCCGCGCTCGGGCTGGCATGCGTCTGAAAATCACAGCGGCATCATTGTCATCAATTTCGGATAGACTTTCGGGTCCCGTAGCGTTACCCGAGCCGCCTCCCGGCCTGTATGCTGCTGGGGACCGAGATCCATTGGAGTCGAGTATGAAGACGTTTAAGAAGTTCGCCGTTGTCGCTGCAGGTGTTGCTGCTGCAGCATCAGTGGCTGTTGCTGGCAGCGCGGTCGCGCAGGACGCAGGCGACAGCAACCTGTTTGGCAACGGCATGCTGATTGTCGCTGCCTGGGCGATTGCCATGGTGGTTGTGGCGCAGGGTGACGATAGCGACAGCGCCTGATCCGCATACACCCATATGCCACTTGGCGGCACGTTTCGAAAGCGCTCCGGAAGGGGCGCTTTCTTGCGTCAGGCGAGGTTTCCGTCACAGGCCTGGAAGCAAACCGGTAATCAGTCTTTACACACCGTTAATCGGCTCGG
>JALOSP010000176.1 GCA_025458365.1 Hyphomonadaceae bacterium | reverse complement strand
TCGTGGTGCTGCTGTTCCTGGCCTTCAATCTGGTCGCGGCGAAATACTACATCCACGCTCTCAATCAGGAAACCAACAGCGCCGATACCCGCATCGGGGCAAGCCTGGCTGACTCGGTCAGCGCCAATGGCACGGTCAAGGCGTTCGGCGCCGAGGCCCGCGAGCAGGCCCGGTTTGACGCGGTGGTCGAGGACTGGCGCGGCAAGGTGCTGCGCCTGTGGAATCGCTACACTGACGTGTGGTTCGTCCTGAACATGATGCTGTGGGGGCTGCAGGTCGGCCTGATCGTGCTGGTGGTGCGCGAGTGGCAGGCCGGTAATGCGAACGCCGGGGATGCGGCGTTTGCACTGACCGCCTTCTTCCTGATCTCGGGCTATCTGCGCAATCTGGGCGAGAGCGTGCAGAACATCCAGAAGGCCATTGCCGATATCGAGGATGTGGTGGCCTACCGGCATCAGGTGGAGGATGTGCCTGATCCTGTGCCTGCGCGTGCCTTCGTACCGGTCAGTGGGGCTGTGAAGTTCGATCGGGTGACCTTCACCTATCGGGGCCAGTCGGCGGCACTCTACCGCGACTTCAGCCTGGAGATCGCGCCGGGCGAAACCGTGGCGCTGGTCGGGCCGACCGGATCGGGCAAGAGCACATTCGTGCGCTTGATCCAGCGGCTCTACGATGTCACCGGGGGCGCCATCCTGGTTGACGGACAAGATGTGCGTTCGGTCAGTCAGGACAGCCTGCGCGGTGCGATTGCTTTGGTGCCGCAGGACCCAGAACTGTTCCACCGCTCTGTGCGCGAGAACATCGCTTACGCCAGACCCGACGCGAGTCTGACCGAGGTGATGGAGGCCGCCCGGCAGGCCGATGCCCACGACTTCATCATGCGCCTGCCCAAGGGCTATGACACGCTGGTCGGTGAGCGCGGGGTGAAGCTGTCCGGTGGTGAGCGTCAGCGTGTGGCGCTGGCGCGCGCCTTCCTCGCCGATGCCCGGCTGCTGATCCTGGATGAAGCCACATCGTCGCTCGATACGGTGACCGAAAAGGCGGTGCAGGACGCCATGAACCGTCTGCGGGCCGGGCGGACCACGATCCTGATCGCCCACCGACTGTCCACGGTACGCGACGCCGACCGTATTCTGGTCTTCGACCGGGGCCAGATTGTCGAGCAGGGACGGCATGGAGACCTGATCACCCTGGGCGGCGCCTACGCCCGGCTGAATGCGCTGGCAGTGGGTGACATGATTGCGGCAGAATGAGTAATCAGTCCGACCGGACCCAATAAACCCGACTGCCGGTTAGTAATAGCCGCCAGTCGGATAATTCTGATTGAAATGGTCGCGCGTGTCCATTCGTATGACCACGTGACAGCCGACGCAAGTTTGTGATTGGACTTGTGGCCCCGGCGATCCACTTTAGGGTCATGACCAAAGCTGCCATTTCCTCCCAAAAGCCTCCGCATCTGCGGCTGGTCGGCGGCGCCTCAGGCGTTCCGCCGACACGCCTGGCCCCCATTGTCTCGACCATAACCGTGGCCGAGCCTGTGGATGAGCCTGTGAGTGCCACCCGCGTGGCGCATGCCACTGCGCGGATCAACGAAGGGGACGCGATATCGTCAGAAATGGTCCGTCTGGTGGAGATGTATGGCCGGATTGATGAAGGTTCTGCGCGTGATCTTGTTCGCAGCCTTGTGGCGCTGATCGCCAACACTGAAGACGGTCGCGATCCAGGGTCGTCCAACCTGCGCTGAATCCCTGGTGAAGGGGTCGGGAACGCACGATGGGCCAGCCTGGCATCACGCTGTCGTCGGGCCGCCCTTGCTCTACCCACCCAGTATGAACCACGTTAATCTGCCACCATGGCAAAGGCCGACACCCCCAGACTTCCCGATTTGAGCGCGCTGCCCGAGGCTGAGGCAGCCCCGGCTGCAACCACGCGGACGGGGATTGAAGTCATTGCCGACCATGTGAAGCGGCTGCCCACCAAGCCCGGTGTCTATCGGATGATCGGCGCTGATGGCGAGGTGCTCTATGTTGGCAAGGCGCGTAATCTGAAAAACCGGGTCACGACCTATGCACGTGGCGTGGGCCACACCAATGGCGTGACCCGGATGCTCAATCTGGTGGCCGACATGGAATTCGTAACCACCAGCACCGAGGCCGAAGCGCTATTGCTGGAAGCCAATATGATCAAGCGCTTGCGTCCGCGCTTCAATGTGATGATGCGCGATGACAAGAGCTTCCCCTATATCGTGATCCGCAATGACCATGAAGCACCCCAGATCGCCAAGCATCGCGGTGCCCGGGCCAAGACCGACGACGTCTATGGCCCGTTTGCGTCTGCCTGGGCTGTAAACCGGTCACTGACCACCCTGCAGAAAGCGTTTCTGCTGCGGTCCTGCTCTGACAGCGTCTATGCCAGCCGCACCCGGCCCTGCATGCTGCACCAGATCAAGCGCTGTGCCGCACCCTGTGTCGGGCTGGTCGATCAGGCGCAATATGGCGCACTGGTGGGTGAGGCGCGCGCCTTCCTGTCGGGCAAGTCGGACGATCTCCAGGCCCGGATGGCGTCCGACATGGAAAGGGCCGCCGAAGCCCTCGATTTCGAGACTGCCGCGCGCCTGCGTGACCGGATCCGGGCTCTCGCCTCGATCACCTCGGCCCAGGGGATCAATCCGAAGAGCTTTGCCGAGGCCGACGTGTTTGCGATTGCTGCTGATGGCGGCATGACCTGTATCCAGGTGTTTTTCTTCCGGGCCGGTCAGAACTGGGGCAACCGTGCCTATTTCCCGCGTCATGACCGTGACGCCTCCGCTGCAGAGGTGCTCGAAGCCTTTGTCGCCCAATTCTACGACGCCCGGCCTGTGCCGCCCCTGATCCTGACCAGCGAGGAACTGGCCGGTGCCGATCTTCTGGGCGAGGCGTTGTCGGTTGCGGCTGGCCGCCGGGTCACCGTCAGCCAGCCGCAACGCGGCGAGAAGCGCGAGATCGTAGCCCATGCCGCCACCAATGCGCGCGAGGCGCTCGGTCGCAAACTCGCCGAAAGTGGCACCACCGGGCGCTTGCTGGATGGATTGCAACGCTTGCTGGACCTGAATGACCGGCCAGAGCGGATTGAAGTCTATGACAATTCCCACATTCAAGGTGCCCACGCTGTTGGCGCCATGATCGTGGCAGGACCCGATGGCTTCGAAAAGGGCCAGTATCGCAAGTGGACCATCAAGGAGGCCGCGCCGGGCGACGACTTTGCCATGATGCGCGAGGTGCTTACCCGACGCTTTGCCCGCTTGCTGAAGGATGAGGCTGGTGATGATGCAGAACCCGCACCGCGCGAGGAAGGCCCGGTCTGGCCTGATCTGATCCTGATTGACGGTGGCGCCCAGCAACTGGCGGTCGCGCTGGACGTGGCAAGAGAGGCTGGCGTGGACAGCGATATCGCCATTGCTTCGATTGCCAAGGGCGTGGACCGCGATGCTGGCCATGAAGCGATCCACATGCCGGGCCGCGCGCCTTTCCGGATGCCGCGCAACGACCCGGTCCTATACTATCTCCAGCGCTTGCGCGACGAGGCCCACCGGTTTGCAATTGGTGCCCATCGCCAGAAGCGGGCTGCTGCCCTGACAGCCTCGCCGCTGGATGAAATCGCAGGCATCGGTCCGGGCCGGAAGAAGGCATTGCTGGCAAGGTTCGGTTCTGCGCGCGGCGTCTCTCGCGCAGCACTTGCCGATTTGAAGGCGGTGCCAGGTGTGTCAGAAGACCTTGCAGCGCGAATCCACGCCCATTTCCAGCAAACGTGAGCCCGCATGTCCGACGCTGTTGCACCCAAGTCCAGACTGGCATGGCTGCCCAATGCCATTTCGATCATCCGCATCCTGATGGCGCCATTGATCGGTGCCTTTGTGCTGGCCGGCCTGTTTGAAGGGGTGGGTAGCGCTCTCATTGAACTGGCGCTCTATCTGTTCATTGCCGCGGCTCTGACTGACTGGCTCGACGGGTTTCTGGCCCGCGTGCTGAAAGCCCAGTCCGATCTCGGTGGGAAGCTCGACCTGTGGGGCGACAAGGCGCTCGTGGCTTTCGTGTTTGTTGCCTTGTGGTTTGGCTGGTTCCTGGCGAGCGATGCTGGTGGCTTCTGGGCTGCAGTCCAGCAAGAGCCGCTGGTCATGGTCTCCGGGATCGTCCTGTTTGTCGCCATCGTCGGGCGCGATCTGATGGTCACGCGCCTGCGTGCGCAGGCCGAAGCACGCGGCAGGATCATCAAGCCGACATTTCTGGCCAAATCCAAAACCGCTGTCCTGATGACGGGCCTCGGCGTCACAATCGGTGGTCTGGCCTATGTCTGGTATCCGGTGGTGTTTGCCGGCTATGGCCTGATCGCAATCGGGGCGGTGATTTCGGTGATCACGGCCATCGACTATTATGATGCTGCCAAAAAGAA
>JALOSP010000175.1 GCA_025458365.1 Hyphomonadaceae bacterium | reverse complement strand
GGAGCCCGCGATGATCAGGCCCAGCGGTTGGCCCTCGAGGCCAGTCTCAATGCCTGGCGGGCAGGGCCACAGATCAACCCGCTGTCGCCTGTCTATGGTGGGCCGATGGTCGATCCCGATCGCATCCATTTGTGGTGCTGGGATGCCCGCCCGGCACCGTGGTTCCCGGGACTCCCGCACGTGTGGGCCGACAGTGCCCATGCGCTCAAGGGCCACTGGCTGAGCGGTCGCGTAGGCCTCGTGCCATTGGCCCGGATCGTGGCCGACGTCTGTGCGGCAGCTGGTACGGATTGCAGTGTTGCGGCGGTCTCAGGGCTGTTGGAAGGCTATGTGCTGCAGGGACCGATGCGCGCGCGCGACCTCTTGCAGCCGCTGGCTGCGGCGTTCGGCCTGCAGGCCAGCACCCAAGGCGGGCAACTTGTGTGGCAGTCTGCCGGACCGCCACAGGCCGACCATATCCTGTTGCCCGAATCCCTCGTGCAGGAAGCAGGGCAGCCTCTCATCACAGCCACGATCACGCGCGCCGACATCCCGGCAAGTCTGACCCTCAGCGCATTGTGCTCCGGTGCTGGAGGTCTTGAGCCAAACAGCATCACTGTCGGCGAGGGTGCCGTCGGCCCTGCGATCAGCCTAGATCTGCCTGCCGTGCTGGATCGCAGTCTGGCACGCGATGTCGCCTGCAATCTGCTGTCGCAGGCGCAATCGACCGGTGAAACCCTCACCGTGACCTTGGCGCCAGCCGATGCCTTGCAGCTGGAACCAGGCGACCGGCTCGCGCTGGCCGGGTTTGGTCCCAAAGTGTGGGAGGTCACTCGGATCGACGGGCTCTATCCGGCACAGGCCATGCTGTCGCCTGCCGCGTCTGTCGGGAGCGTGCCCAGATCGGCAGGGGAGACATCCGTCCCCGCACTGGCTCAGGCCCCCGCCAAGCCTCACCTCGTCGTTCTCGACCTTCCGCCCGGTCTGCACCCCGGCTCCCCGCCAGAGCTGGCCGTGGGGCTGTTCGGCCAGCCTTGGGCCGGGCCTTGCAAGGTCCGGGTCGGGGACCGGCCAGAAGCAGACATTGTGCGTGCCGTCACAATGGGAGCTCTGCAGAATGCCTTGGCTGCAAGCCCGGTGGGCCTGACACTGGCTGAAGGCATCAATGTCTCACTCTGGGGTGGCAGCCTGCCGGTGTCAGGTCGGGGCGCGCTGCTTGAGGCCGACACTGTGGTTGATATCATCGGCTGGTCGCACACCACATTGGTCGGCCAGGGCCTCTGGAGGCTCGAACGGGTGCATCGCGGCCTCTCCGGCGCGCCGATGGGTCCTGCCTTGCCAGCGGGTGCAACATTCGTCTTGCTCGATCAGGCGCTGGTGCCGCTCGCCTTGCCAGCCGGAACCGACGGGATTGCGCTGGACTGGACCGTGACCGACGCGCGCGGGGTCACATGCGCGCAGTACCACACGGCCCACGCCCCGATCCAGCACCGGCCATGGAGTCCGGTCAGGGTGACTGCCAAGCGCGAAGAGGCAGGCGTGGTCTTGGGCTGGGTCCGGCGTGGCAACCAGGCTGATGCGGGCTGGGGCGGAGCCGAGGTTCCCGCGGTTGCTGCCATTCTGGAAACCAACGGGCCTGGCGTGCTGTATCCCTCAGCCCGCGAACTTTCCGATTTCGGGGCTGCCCAAGCCACGCTTGATCTGGAGATCGCACCGATCGCAGCCGATGGCCTGCCGGGCGGCGTCTGGCGCGGGACTGTCCCTGTCGTCGCCTGACCGGCTGCTGACTCTCAGCCCCTTTCATCACAACCCGGCATACCTTACATCACAAGGCATGTGTGGAGATGCCTGTGGCCGACGAACCCTATAGCGTTTTGGGAGTGAGCAAGGGTGCCTCGTTTGACGAGGTGCGCAAAGCGTATCGCAAGCTGGCCAAGCAATACCATCCCGACAGGAACCCTGGCGATGCCCGCGCCGAAGAGCGGTTCAAGAAGATTTCAGCAGCGTTCAGCTTCCTCGAAGATGACGGTCGCCGTGCGCGCTATGATCGCGGCGAGATTGATGCCGAGGGCAATCCCCGGTTTGCCGGGTTCGGGGGAAGCGGTGCAGGGTTTGGCGGTGGCGGACGTGGTCCGTTCGGCGGCGGTGATCCGTTCGGTCCAGGCGGCCCTTTCGGACCAGGCGGCCCGTTCGAAGGCATGGGCGGCGTCGGTGGCACCGGTGCGGGCAGCGCTGGCCGCGGTGCCCGGCCCAATCCGGCAGCCCAGCCCGAGTTTCAGGAATTGTTCGGCGACCTGTTCGGCACCATGATGGGCGGGGCGGCCGGCCGCTCAGGGGCCAGCGGGTTCCGGCAGGCTGCCCGAGGTTCGGATGTACGCACCGCGATCGACATCGATTTTCTAGACGCCGTGAATGGCGCCAAAGTCGAGGTTCGCGCCTCCGGCCGGACCTTGAGCCTGAGTGTTCCTGCAGGGGTTGAAACTGGCCAGACCTTGAAAATGGCGGGTCAGGGTGGTGCTGGGCAGGCGGGTCTGCCGCCCGGTGATTTGCTGGTGACGGTCAGTGTCCGGCCCCATCCTGTGTTTCGGCGTGACGGTGACACAGTGCGGGCAGACTTGCCGGTTTCGCTGAAACAGGTGCTGGACGGAGCAAAAGTGCCCGTTGCGACCCCCTCGGGCACAGTCATGCTGGCCATCCCCAAAGGCGCCAACAGCGGTACGCGGCTGCGGGTCCGGGGCAAGGGTGTCCAGCGGGCCGGAGCGCCCGGCGATTTCTTTGTCACTCTGGCCATCACCCTGCCAGAAGCGGGGCTGGACGATTTGCGGGCCAGGCTCGAAGGATGGGCCGGTTTCGACTGGGAGCCCGGGCAGTGAGCCGGTTTGGACCCTTGCTGGTTGCCGGGCGGCCGGTGATCGGGGTGATGATGGATGAGAATACCTCACGCGGGGGCCAGCTGTACGAGACATCCAAAGCCTATTTCCGGGCGATCAGTCTGGCGGGCGGGCTGCCGGTCGGACTGACCTATGATCCCGCCACACCCGACTTTGCCGAGCAGACCTGCCACGGGCTGGTGGTCTGCGGCGGTCGGGTCCGGTTTCCGGACCACTGGTATCAGGCGGGCCGCACGTCGGGCTCGCCGCCGTCCGAGCGGATCGATGTCGAGGTCGCGCTGGTGCCGCGCTGGATGGCCACAGGCCGCCCTTATCTGGGGATCTGTCACGGCATGCAGGTTCTGGCCGCAACACATGGGGCAAAGCTCAGCCCGGCCTTGCGGCTGGATGTCCCCGATGCGCTGGTGCACGACACAGCTGACGCCTGCCATCCGGTTTCAGTGGTCGAGGGGTCATTGCTGCACAGGCTGACCGGGGCGTCGGTTCTGACCGTGAATTCCCTGCATTCGGAAGCCGTGATGGAAATCTCCGCATCATTGTCCGTCAGTGCGCGGGCTCCAGACGGAATCATCGAGGCCGTCGAGGTGATCGGGCACCGGTTTGCCTTGGGCGTGCAATGGCACCCGGAACGGCTGGCTGACACTGGCCAATCCCATACTGGCCAATCCCATACTGGCCAAACCCAGACTGGCCAAACGCAGACTGGCCAAACGCAGACTGGCCAATCCGAACCACAGGCCGTGCGGGACGGTGCAATGGTGCTTTTCTCCGCCCTGATCGACGCGGCCCGGCTTGGGTTTTGATCCCGGCTGTGGTTAGACACCGGTCAGAATTCTCAAGATCGCAGAAATACCGGCGCGTTCAACTCCAGTTCAGACCGGTCATGTCATACGGGACACATGACACACCACTTCATCAAAGCGTTCGCGCTGGCGGCCATTGCGGTGGGCAGCTTTGCCACTGTGCAACCGGCGGCAGCAGAGACCGGTCTGGACCGGCTGGTTGGTCTGGCAGGCCGTCTGCAGGACCGGGACCAGACCCGCATGAGTGTTCCTGTAACGCTGGCCCAGCGCCAGCTGACTTTGCGCGAAGTCTCCCAGATCATTGCGCGTGAGGTGCCCGGCAGCATTCTGGAGGCTGAACTGAGCAATCAGGGTGGCAGGCCGGTCTATGTCGTACGGTGGGAACCGTCGGACGAGGCCCAGCGCGGCCGCCTGCTGGTTTTTGTGGTGGATGCCGAAACCGGACGCATCCTGTCGCGGCGGGGAGGCTGAAGGATGCGCTGTCTGGTTGTTGAAGACGATCCCGATCTGCGCCGGCAGCTGGAGCAGGCGCTCTCTGATGCAGGCTATGCGGTCGATATCGCTGCCGATGGCGAGGAAGGTCACTTTCTCGGCGACACCGAGCCCTATGACGCAGTGGTGCTGGACCTTGGCCTGCCGGTCATGGACGGGGTCACCGTGCTGGAGCGCTGGCGCAAGGCGGGGCTGAAGACCCCGGTGCTGATCCTGACCGCGCGGGACCGGTGGAGCGAAAAGGTCGCCGGTTTCGATGCGGGCGCCGACGATTATCTGACCAAACCGTTTCATATCGAGGAATTGCTGGCTCGTCTGAGGGCTCTCGTCCGGCGTGCTGCCGGTCATGCCAGCCCGGCGCTGGAGTGCGGCAACTTGCGGCTCGATCCGCGTGCGCAGCGGGCCTCGCTCAATGGCGATCCAGTCAAGCTCACCAGCCATGAACTGCGCCTGCTGACCTACATGATCCATCACTCGGGCCGCGTGGTGCCGCGCACCGAGCTGATCGAGCACATCTATGATCAGGACTTCGACCGCGATTCCAATACGATCGAGGTGTTCATCGGACGGCTGCGCAAGAAGATCGGGTCCGACCGGATCGTGACTGTGCGCGGCCTGGGCTACCAGCTTGTCGATCCTGACCAGGCCAGTGCCTGAGACCGCGGCCCGGACATTGCCCACCAGACCGTCGCTGGCAGGACGGCTTGTGCTGGTCGCAGCGCTGTGGAGCCTGCTGGTCCTGGCGGCAACCGGCTGGGGCCTGTCAGCCCTGTTCAAACGCTCGGTGGAACAGACCTTTGATCGGGAACTGACCGCCACTGTCGATGCCTTGGCAGCAACGGTCACGGTAGCACCCGCCGGCCAAATGGTTGTCAGCCGCCCGCCGGTTGATCCCCGGTTCTTCAGGCCTCTGTCGGGCCGGTACTGGCAGGCTGCCGACCTTGAGCCCGACGGCAGTGTCCGGGCTGGTGCTGCCCGGTCCCGCAGTCTGTTCGACGAGACAGTTTCGGTACCCGATCAGGTCGTCCGTGACGCACTGTCAGCCAACGGAACGACATTGACGCTCAACCTGGACCGGGGTGAGGAGAGGCTGCGGATCGCGGCCCGCGTCATCCGGCTGCCAGACCGGCAGGTCGCAACCCTTCTTCTCGTAACGGGAGACCGTAGCGAGATCGTGGAGGCTGCGGCACGGTTCCAGCTAACCGTGGGCTTCAGCCTTGTGGCGCTGGTGCTTGGCCTGTCGCTGGCCATCTTCCTGCAGGTCCGGCTCGGCCTGCAGCCGCTGCGCGCCATGGGGGAGGAGCTGTCTGATATCCGATCCGGCAGGCGAGACCAGCTCACCGAAGCTGTCCCGGTCGAGCTTGCGCCACTGGCGCGCGAGATCAACGCACTGATCGGCCACAACCAAGCCGTGGTCGAACGTGCCCGGACCCATGTCGGCAACCTTGCCCATGCTCTCAAGACGCCCCTGTCTGTGCTGCGGAACGAGGCCGCCGGGCGTGGGGAGGGTTTGGCCGAAGTGGTCAGTCGCCAGACCGACGCCATGGCCCGCCAGGTCGAGCACTATCTCAAGCGCGCCAGCGCCGCGGCCCGGGCCGAGGCTCTGGGCGCAAGAGCGCCGATCCGACCGGTCGTCGAGGACATCACACGGACGCTGGCCCGTCTGTACCGCGCCGAGGGTGTCAAACTTGTCGTCACCGGCGAAGTGCCCGATCTGGTGTTTCGTGGCGAGCAGGAAGATTTGCAGGACATGGTTGGCAATCTGGCCGAGAATGCCTGCCGCTATGGAGGCGGGCTGGTAGAGGTCGGTGTGACCGCAGGCGACGGACACCGGCTAGTCATCCAGATCGATGACGATG
>JALOSP010000174.1 GCA_025458365.1 Hyphomonadaceae bacterium | reverse complement strand
CATCCAAGATTGAGCAGAACAGGCAGGACGACAAACATCGCAGTCACGCCGGCAATCGCCGCAGGCTCGTTCGCGCCACCAAGTCTGGCCTGAAACCCGACCAGATCGAGCCCGACATAAGTCACCCCGACGGCCAGCGCATACCCCGCCTTGCCAGTCAGTGTGACCAGCGAGAACAGGAGGCCGGTGCGGTCCTTGCCAGTGGCCAGCAGGTCTTCGTCAGAGATGTCGGCCATCATGGCACGCATCAGATACATGGGTGCGGCATAGGCGAGGCCGCCAATAAACAGGCCGACTGACGTCACCACCAAGGCCGGGACCGGGCCAAAGCTGGTGCCCGCATGAGGCAGGGCCAGAACGCTGATCTGGAACAGGCTGGCATAGATCATCACGATGAACAGCGACATGTGCTTGCCGACCTTCGCTGCCAGTTTTGCCCAGATCGGCGCACCCAAAAGGCCTGCGATGAAATAGATCAGCATCAGCAGGCTTGCGCCGCCCCCAAAACCCATGATCCCGCCCAGCATGAACAGGAAGAGCCCGCCCGTGACGCCCGAAGCCATGCTGGAGAACAGGTCGGTGCTGAGGAGCAAACGCGTCGCCTTCGACTTCAGCAAGGCCGAAAAGTCGGCAAGCTCGCTCTTGTGCGCTGCCGCCTTGGCGGGTTGTTCGCCAACCAGCCAGACAGACACGCATGCCGCCAGAGGCATCAGCAGGATGATGAACCAGCCCATGCCTTGCACGCCAAGTGCTGCCGTCTGTGCTTCTGTGGCGTCTGGCGGTGCCATCTGATGGACGATCACCGGGATCGCCAGCACCAGCAGCATGCCCACGATATTGCCGCCCTGCCACCAGGCAAACACTTTGGCCCGCTCATTGTAGTCTGTGGTCAAAGTGGCACCGATGGCCAGTTGCGAAAGTGTGCCCATCGAAAACGCGATATAGGTCAGCAGCAGCACGATCCCGGCGTGCAGGGCAGACGTGCCGGGCGGGGCCATGAACAGGAACCAGGCGCCGATGGCGAGCAGGGGGCCGCTTGCCAGCATCCAGGGTCCAAACCGGCCGACGGGCGTGCGGGTCTTGTCCATGGCAAGGCCCAGACACAGGTCAACGACGATATCGAGCAGGCGCGCCGCCATGAAGAGCAGGCCGACGACACTGGCGGACAATCCCACATGGGCCACATAATGCGGGGGAAGCTGAACAACCAGCGGCAGACCCATGGCAGCCAGCGGCAGACTGGGAAAGGCGAAGGCGCCCAGCCGCTTGTAAGAAACCCGGTCTTGCGGCGTGGCCATGGCGCTCTGTCTCCCAACCTGTCCGGGCTTCTGGCTGGCCCGGTCATGCCAAGCTCGCACAGTTCAGGAGATGTGGAAAGTGGCTGACGCCGCCCCGGCAGAGCGTGGTTCACATCACCGATCGCGAGCGCAGGCCTCCGCGCTTGCATCACGCGGACCGGGAGCTCCGCGGTCCTGTAACCTGTCGGAGTGCGGCTTCCCTCAGCCGCCTGCACACGGGCACCCGTGCGGTCCGGGGGCACGCGGTTTCACCGCGCCTGCGTGCTGCAAGCACACGGTCCCTGATGGGTCGTGGCACGTCTTGTTTCCGTATCGTCCCGGTTTTTTCCGTGTCGTCCCGGGCGAAGACCCCGGGACCTCCGGAAGTCTGGCGTTCTGCTCCCGACGTCCTTCGATACGCACCGGGGAGCGTTCCTGGATGACAGCGAGCAGGAGGCTATTCCCCAAACCGCCCGGCCAGATAGTCCAGCGCCTCACCCGGCGTATCGACCACGCAATAGAAGTCCCGGAAATTCTCAGGCGTCAGCCTGTGGTCGATGGTGGCTTCGATGAGATTGACGAACGGCTGCCAGAACGCCTTGCCGATGAATACCACTGGCTTGGCATGCAGCTCCAGCCTTGCCCAGGACAGGGTCTCGACCACTTCCTCCAGCGTGCCAATGCCGCCAGGCAGGGTGATGAAGGCGTCAGCATGGGCAAACAGCAGCCATTTGCGCTCATGCATGGTTTCCACCATCGTGGTCTCGATGTCGGGGTTCGGCAATTCCCATTTGGTCAGGAAATGGGGCATCACGCCCAGCACATCCCCGCCATGGGCCTTGGCGGTGCGCGACACCGCCCCCATCAGGCCGACATTCCCGCCGCCATAAATCAGCCGGATCGAGCGTTCGGCCAGCAGGCGGCCCAGTTCTTCGGCCATGGCAAGATAGGCGGGATCTGCCCGCGTGGAGGCGCCACAATAGACGCAGATCGAGTCAAGTTTGTTCATGGGCGCGGTCATGCCATTGCGGGATGACAGGTTCAACCAGTGTGGGTGTTCGACCTGCGGCCCGTTGGCGCCACCCGGTTGCGCCAGAGGGCGCTGTAGCCCACATGACACCCATGCGGGGCTATGCAACACATCTGAAAAAAGCGGACAAAACGGCAGCGGACGATGTGCCGATCAGCAAGGCGCTGGGCCGACTGACCGGCCTGATCGGCAGCCTCGATACGCTGGACTTGCGGTTGCGGGTGGCAGCGTCTTTGACGCTGACCATTCTCGCCAAGCTGTTCGTGGTCGGGGCACCCCTCCTGCTGGCCGATGCGATCAATGATCTGACCGGTGCCGGTGACTGGACAGGCGCGTTTCTGGCGCTGGTGCTGGTGTGGAGCGCGGTGCGGTTTGCAGGCTCGGCAGCGCCGCAACTGCGCGATGCGATCTTCCAGCCGGTCAGCCAGGAAGCCCAGAGGCGGGCAGGGGTGGCGGTGTTTGCCCATGTGCAGGGCCTCTCGCTGCGCTTCCATCAGTCCAAGCGCACCGGGGCGGTCTGGCGCACCATCGAGCGCGGGGTGCGCGGGATCGACTTCCTGATCCGGTTCATGGCCTTCAACATCGGCCCGACGATCTTCGAATTGTGCCTCGCGGCCATCCTGCTGGCGTGGAAATATGGGCTCACCTTCTCGCTGGTCGCGATTGCCACCGTGGCGATCTACACGGTCGTCACGCTGACCATCACCGAATGGCGGGTGCGCCACCGCCGGGAGATGAACGAGGCCGACACCGAAGCTACGGCGCGGGCCGTGGACAGCCTGATGAATTTCGAGACGGTCAAGGCCTTTGCCGCCGAAGACCGCGAGACTGCCAATTACGACAAGGCGGTGCGCTCCTACGCAGCAGCGTCAGTCAAGTCCAACACCTCGCTGCAGGGGCTGAATGCGGCCCAGGGCCTGATCCAGAACCTTGGTCTTGTGGCGATGATCCTGCTGGCTGGCAGGGCGGTCAGCGGGCAGGAGATGGGACCCGGCGACGTCACGGCGGTGCTGCTGGTGATGATGAACCTCTATGCGCCGCTCAATATCCTGGGCTTTGCCTGGCGTGAGATCAAGCAATGCGCCATCGACATGGAAGCGATGTTTGCCTTGCTGGACGAGCGGCCCGATGTGGCCGACCGGCCCGGCGCCATGCCGCTTGTTCTGAGCGGTGGTCATGTGCGGTTCGAGGCCGTCAGCTTTGCCCATGAGGCGCGCGTGGCGGGCCTGACGGACGTGAGTTTCGAGATTCCGCCGGGCCGCACCGTGGCGATTGTCGGCCCGTCCGGGTCTGGCAAGTCAACCCTCGTGCGCCTGCTGTTCCGGTTCTATGATCCGCAATCGGGCCGGATCACAATTGATGGCCAGGATATCGCCACCCACACCCAGCAGAGCCTGCGCGAGGCCATCGGGCTCGTCCCGCAAGACGTGGTGCTGTTCAACCAGACCCTGCGGGCCAATATTGCCTATGGCCGACCTGGCGCCGGTGATGACGAGATCGCCGAAGCCGCCAGTCTGGCACGGCTCGACGCCTTGATCGCCGGGGCACCTGCGGGCTTGGACACGATGGTGGGCGAGCGTGGGTTGAAAGTGTCGGGCGGGGAGCGTCAGCGGGTCGGCATCGCGCGCGCGATCCTGAAGAACCCGGCGATCCTCGTGCTTGATGAAGCCACGTCCAGCCTTGATTCGGTGACGGAAGCTGAAGTCCGCGAGGCGCTGGAAGATGCGGCGAGAGGCCGCACCACGCTGGTGGTCGCCCATCGCCTGAGCACGATTGCCAATGCCGATGAAATCCTCGTCTTGTCTGATGGCCGGATCGCCGAGCGCGGCACCCATGCTGACTTGCTGGAGCTGGACGGGATCTATGCCGGGCTGTGGCAGCGCCAGTCCGAGCAGGCGGGCTGATCAGAATTCGCAGCCCAATAAAAAACGCGCCCTGTTGCCAGAGCGCGTTTGTGGCTTCCAGTCTGGAGGCGATCCTACTTGATCTTGCCTTCGACAAACTCGACGTGCTTGCGCACGACAGGGTCATACTTGTTCATCCGCAGCTTTTCGGTCTTGGTGCGGGCGTTCTTCTTGGTCACATAGAAGAAACCGGTGCCTGCCGAGGAGTTCAGGCGGATCTTGATAGAGGCTGGCTTGGCCATGGGATG